>JAQUZO010000044.1 GCA_028691285.1 Anaerovibrio sp.
GTCTTTCTCCGATGCCAAGGGGTTGTCATGCACATAAACATTTGCTGCCGAAACTGCTTTGCCGCCTGCCTGCCAGAGCCGCAGGCAAAACTCTCCGAATCCATAGTTTGGGGAAGTGAAGTTTTTGTCCAGGCCGTGCACTCTGGCAAGCTCAGAACGCCTCACCAAAAAGCAGCCGCTGTCCAAAATCAGGGCAGGCTGGGGCTTCAATTCAGGATTATTTGCTGTTTGCTCTACAAATGCCTGCAGGCTGGTATAATCGGAATATTCGATTGGCAGCCTGAAACGGCTGTAAATGCTGTTTTTGCTTACAGGTGCCGCACAGCTGGCATGCATATCGTCCAGGCAGGCCTCCAGTCTAGCAAGGCTTTTTCCGGACAAAAGCACATTGCTTTGCAGAAACAGGATTGTTTCACCTGCGGCGGCATCTGCCCCTTCCTGAAAAGAAGCCATCATTCCCTGGGGCTGAGCATGATGGATGACGCGTACGGAGGAATTTTCTTCATTCTGCCAGGGTATGTCCGGTCCGCCGTCACTTACGATAATCAATTCAAAAGCGCGCCCGGAGAGCGTTTCCTCCAAAACCTGCAAATCTGCAGCAATATTATCTCTGTTGCAAATCAACCAAATTACACTTAACAATATGCTTCCTCTCTTTCGTCCATATAGGTGATGCTTTCTTTATGTGCCGGTCTGCTTCAAACCGGCAGGAATGCTTTCATCATACCCTGTGGCATAATAAATTGCAACCTGAAACTGTATTCTGCCTGCTGCTGTAAAATTTGCAGCAGAGGGCTTTTTTTAATTTGCAGCAGGATTTTTCTCTGCCAATATAGAATATATTTTCTTAGAAAATGTACAGTTAGTTCAGGAAGAAGATTATATATGCGAAAAATATGGAATATTAAAAGCAATGACAGCAAAAAAACGGCAGCTTTGGCGTCAGCGTCAGGTGTTTCGCAGCTTCTGGCAGGCATTCTCCTCAACAGGGGCATTGATACACCTGAAAAGGCAGAGACATTTCTGCATCCGGAAAGGAAGGCGTATTATGACCCTTATCTTCTGCCGGATATGGCAGAGGCCGTGGAGAGAATAAAGGCAGCCATCGATGCCAGGGAGCAGATCGTGGTTTACGGCGATTATGATGCGGACGGGATTACAGCCACCACCTTGCTGCTGAAAACCCTGCAGAGGCTGGGCGGCTGGGCGGATTATTATATTCCCAGCCGGTTTACCGAGGGCTATGGAATAAACCTGGCGGCACTGCAGAGAATGTACAGCCAGGGAGTAAGCCTGGTCATTACAGTCGACTGCGGCATTAAATCCGTTGAGGAGCTTGCTGCCATGCAGGGGCTGATGGATTTTGTGGTGACTGATCATCATCTGCCGGGCGATGAGCTGCCTCCGGCGGCAGCTGTAGTTGATGCTCATCGCAGGGATTCTGTATATCCCTGCAGAGATCTGGCAGGTGTGGGAATTGCCTTCAAGCTGTGCCAGGCATTGTGGCTTGCTGTGAAGGGGGAACCGGCGGATGATTTGGGGCTGGAGATTGTGGCTTTGGGGACGGTCGCTGATGCTGTACCGCTGGTGGACGAAAACAGAAAAATCGTCGCTGATGGCTTGCAAAGGATGAACAGTACGGGCTTTGTAGGTCTGCGTGCCCTGATGGAGGCCACAGGCTTGAGTCGGCGGCCTGTAGACAGCACGGGTATTGGCTTTGTCCTGGCTCCCAGGATAAATGTGGCGGGTCGTCTGAAAAGTGCCAGGCTCAGTGTGGAGCTGCTTTTGGCAGAGGATGAGGAGCTGGCCGGTGAGATGGCCAGGCAGCTCAATGAGCTGAACAATACCCGCAGAGAGCTGAAAAACCAGATTCAGGCGATGGCAGAGGAGCAGCTTGCTCAGACTGATCTGAGCAATGCCAGGGTAATCGTGGTGGCAGGCAGGGAATGGCATCATGGTGTATTGGGGCTGGTAGCCTCATCCCTGCAGGAAAAATATTATCTGCCTGCCGTGGTCATCAGCATCAAGGATGGGGTAGGCAAGGGTTCCTGCCGCAGTATTACGGGATTTAATCTGTTTGAGGCGCTCAAAAATTCCAGTGAGGCGCTGATGCAGTTTGGCGGGCATGAGATGGCGGCGGGCTTGACGGTGGCAGAGGATAAGATAGGCGAGCTGCGGCAGCGGCTGGAGGCAGAGGCAGCAAGACAGCTGACAGCCAGGCAGTATATCCCCTCCTACAATATAGAGATGGAGATTTCTCCCGGAGAAATGAGCATGCAGCTGGTGGAAGAGCTTGCACTGCTGGAGCCATGCGGTATGCAGAATGAAAGCCCGCTGTTTGCCTGTCGGGGCCTGAACTGCCTGCATCCGGAGCTGAAGGGAGCAGAGTCAAGCCATTTGAAATTTACAGTGTCAGACAGGGGAAAAACAGTGGATGCGATTGGCTTTTATATGTCTGAGGAGCTGGCGCGCGTAGCGGGCGGCAGCTTTGATATGGTATATGAGGCAGGAATCAATGAGTGGCGTGATACCAGGTCGCTGCAGTGCCTGGTCCGCTCCTTGGAGGAGCCGGTGCCCAAGGTGCGCAGCGTGAAGCCGGACAGGGATTTCATGAAATCCCTGTATATTTTCTGCCGCAGCAGACTGCAGCAGGGAGGCAGATTGTCCTCTGACTGCAGCTGGCTGGCGATGCAGACAAATCTTGCAGGCTGCGAGGCTTCCGAGGAAAGCGTAGCTGACGGCATCAGGATCTTTCTGGAGCTGGGACTGCTGCAGAAGCGTGAGGACGGTTGCCTTACGCTCACTCCCGCTCCTGGAAAAATGGACCTGATGGATTCTCCAACCTTCAGAAGACTGAACCAGCGGGGATAAGCCGTCTTTTACCTAGTGCTTAATACCTGCAAATGTGCTATACTGAAAAGTAAAACAGTAGAGAATAGTTGGTGGTGGTTCAGATGATGGAACAAAAGGGTCAGAATGTGAATATATATATTCCGGAGGTAGCGGCTGCGACAGCAGAAGTTACGATTGATGATATTATCGAGGCAGTGCAGAAATATCAGCCTCATGCTGATGTGACGCTGATACGGAAGGCTTATGATTTGGCGAATGCGGCCCATGCCGGGCAGAAGCGCGCCTCGGGTGAGAGCTATATCATTCACCCTCTCTGCGTGGCAAAGATACTCACGGAGCTGCAGATTGACAGCACCACGATCACAGCAGCTCTCCTGCATGATGTGGTAGAGGATACTACCTATTCCCAGACGCAGATGGAGGATATTTTCGGGCCGGAGGTGGCCATGCTGATAGACGGCGTGACCAAGCTGGGCAAAATCAAATATCAGTCCAAGGTAGAGCAGCAGTCTGAAAATTACCGCAAGCTGTTTTTGGCTATGGCGAAGGATATCAGAGTCATCATGATCAAGCTGGCGGATCGCCTGCACAATATGCGCACCCTGAAATTCGTCAACGAGGAAAAGCAGAAGCGTATTGCCAGGGAAACCATTGAGGTGTATGCGCCGTTGGCCAATCGTCTCGGTATATCCAATATCAAGTGGGAGCTGGAGGATTTGTGCCTGCGCTACCTGGAGCCGGAGTTTTATTATGACCTGGTGGAAAAGGTCAAGCAGAAAAGACAGGCCCGCCAGCGTTTTATTGAGGATGCCATTCTGCAGATCCATACCAGACTGATACGCAGCGGTATCAAGGCTGATATCAGCGGCAGAGCCAAGCATTTTTACAGCATCTACCGCAAAATGAAGCGGGACAATAAGGACATCAGTGAAATCTATGATTTGTCGGCTGTCCGGGTACTGGTGCACAATGTCAGGGACTGCTATGCTGTGCTGGGCGTGATACATGCTATGTGGAAGCCGATTCCGGGACGCTTCAAGGATTATATAGCCATGCCGAAATCCAACGGCTACCAGTCCCTGCATACAACTGTCATGACCAGGGGTTATTCCCTGGAAATCCAGATTCGCACCTTTGCCATGCACAAGGTATCTGAATATGGTGTGGCAGCGCATTGGAAGTATAAGGAATCCGGCCGCAGCGTAGGCGCCGGCAATGATTATGAAAAGAAAATCTCCTGGCTGCGCCAGATGATGAATCTGCAGCATGAGGTCAATGATCCCGGGGAATATCTGGAAGCCCTCAAGATGGATATTTTTTCTGATGAGGTATTTGTCTTCACCCCAAATGGTGATGTCATTGATTTGCCGAAAGGCTCTGTGCCGATTGATTTTGCTTACCGCATCCATACAGAGGTTGGCCATCACTGTGTGGGCGCCAAGGTCAACGGCAAGATTGTGCCGTTGGAGTACAAGCTGAAGAACGGCGATCAGGTATCCATCATAACCAACAAAGCCAACAATGGTCCCAGCCGCGACTGGCTGAACATTGTAGCAGCTTCGGATACCAGGGCTAAAATCCGTTCCTGGTTCAAGAAAGTAAAGCGGGAGGAAAATATTGTCCGGGGCAGGGATTTGCTGGAGAAGGAGGCAAAAAGGCTTGGCTATGAGCCGAAGGATCTGCTGCGGGATGAATGGCTGAATTCCGTCTGCCTGCGCTTCAATATCAACAGCGATGAGGATATGCTGGCAGCGATAGGCTATGGCGGTGTGGCTGTGAACGGCGTCATTGCCAAGCTGATTGAGCACCACCGTAAAGCTATCAAGGAGGCAACCCCGCCTGATGTCAGTGAGATGCTGGAATCCATCAAGCAGCAGAAGCGCAGCGCCAAAAAGAACAAGGCGAGCCATGGCATCCTGGTCGAGGGCGAGTCCGGCATGCTGGTGCGCCTGGCACGCTGCTGCAACCCTATTCCAGGTGACCCTATCATAGGCTATATCACCAAGGGCAGAGGCGTTTCTGTACACAGGGCGGACTGCCCGAATGTGCTCTCCGATGACGGTGATACGACAAGAGTCATAGATGTCAACTGGGATATCGGTCTGGACAAGGATTATACCGTAGAAATAGAAATCAGCTGCAATGATGCTGCCGGGGTGCTGACCAGCGTGCTGTCGGTACCGGCGGAAATGAAAATAAATGTGTCCTCTGTGAATGCCAGGGCAAACAAGGGGAACAGGACATCGACGATTGTCATGGGTCTGGAGGTGCATAATGCGGCACAGGTATCCATGGTCATGACTAAAATCCGCCGTCTGAAGGATGTGTACAGTGTCAGTCGTGCACTGTCAGCGATGGCGGATAACAATACAAATACGAAGCATGGAAGATAAATGGGAATATGAGGTGGAATATGGGTTTTTCTGTTGAAACACTGGTGGTAGGCCCGCTGGAAGAAAATTGCTATGTGCTGCGGGATGAGCAGACAGCTGAAGGTATCATTATCGACCCGGGGGACAATGGGCAGGAAATCCTTGCTTATGTACGGGATACGGGACTGAAGGTAAAATTGCTGGTCAATACCCACGGTCATTGGGACCACATTGGGGCAGTGGATTTTCTGCGGGATGAGCTGGGCGTTGAGCTGGCCATCCATGAAGAGGATGCTTCTATGCTGACGGCCTCCCGGGAGGAGATGGCAGCCTACAGCGTATTCGCCGGGCAGAAAAGACCGGCAGAAATCCTGCTGACGGATGGTGATACGGTATCCTTCGGCAGCTCGAAGCTGGAGGTAATACATACTCCGGGCCATACCAGGGGAGGCATCTGCCTGTATGGCGGAGACTGCCTTTTCAGCGGGGATACTCTTTTTGCCGGCAGCGTGGGCAGGACGGATTTGCCGGGAGGAGATTATCCCGGTATTCTGCATTCCGTGAATGTCAGCCTGCAGCCAATACCTGATGAAGCTGTGGTCTATCCGGGGCACGGTCCTGCTACGACCATGGGCAGAGAGAGAAGATGCAATCCTTATCTGCAGCACAAGTGAGGCCGGTGGGATGAGCGCAGCCTGCTTTGCATTTAAACGGTATCTTTGATATAATGATATGAATTTGAATATTAACATTAAGGAGGGGTCCGTATGTCAGCGATCTACTCACTGGAGGACCTGAAAAAGAGGCTGCAGAATAGTCCATATAAGCTTACTCACCAGCGCAAGGTCGTTTTGGAGGTATTTGTGGATAATCCGGGCTGTCATTTGAGCGCCGAGGAAATCCATGATATTCTCCGGCACAAGTCTGCGGATATTGGCCTCGCTACTGTATATCGTGCCCTTGAGCTTTTGTGCGGCGAAGAAATCGGGATTTTGCAGAAAATTGAATTTGGTGACGGCTGTTCGCGCTATGAGCTGAATTTGACAGAGCCAAACACTCACCAGCATCATCATTTGATTTGCACCAGCTGCAAGAAGGTCATTGAGTTTTCAGAGGATATGCTGGATGATTTGGAAATAGACATTATGCAGAAATGTGGTTTTAAGGTAACAGACCACCAGGTGAAATTCTTTGGTCTGTGTGAGGAGTGCCAAAAAGAGCTTGCGAATTAAAAGATTTAGTCTGAATAGTGACCATCAGGTCATAGTCAAGGTGGTGCAGGAAATCCTGAACCTGTTTAAGGCAGAGGTTTTGCCGGAGGCAGAGTGGGAGGACGGGACAGCAGCGGCAGACTGTGATTTGCTGGAGCTGAGAATCGAAAATCATATAGAAGGAGTGCCGGGAGAAACCTCTCATGCACAGACGGAGCGGCCGGGAGAGCTGCCTGCAGTGCGTACAGTGGTATACTATACGGGCATGGACGGCCGCAGCCACCAGAGTGAGCGAACAGCCGTAGGCAGAGGCAGCGAGCGTTATCAGGCTGGCAGGCACCGCCTGATAAAGTTGAACCTGTACCATATTTTCAGGGAGGAATTTGGCTTTCCAGAGGCTCCCTGGGGAATTCTGCATGGGGTGCGCCCCACCAAGATCGTACACAGAATGCTTGCTGAGGGGCTTAGCCGTGACGAGGTTGTGTCAAGGCTGAAGGAGGACTATGAGGCCAGTGATGAAAAGGCCTGTACCATTACGGATATGGCAGTCCTCCAGCAGCCTTTTTTGGCTGCCAGCGATGAAAAGACCGTCAGTATATATGTTGGGATACCCTTCTGCCTGACCCGCTGTCTGTATTGTTCCTTTCCTGCCAATATCCTGCCGGACAGAGGCGGCATAGATAAATTCATGGCCGTTTTCCGGAAGGATCTGATGGCAGTCAGGGAGCTGGTAGAGGGATACGGCTTCAAGGTGCAGTCTGTATATGTGGGTGGCGGTACGCCTACCAGCCTGCCGGATATGTACTTTGAGGAAATGCTGCATTTAGTGAAAAACAGCTTTTGCTGTGAGCATACTGTGGAATTTACGGTGGAAGCGGGACGGCCGGACAGCATGACACCTGCCAAGCTGGCTGCCATGAAGCAGTGCGGCGTCACCCGCGTGAGCTGCAATCCTCAGACCATGCAGCAGAAAACCCTGAGGCGTATCGGCAGGAACCACACGCCGGAGGATATTGTCGGGATGTTCCATGATCTGCGCGGGGCAGGTATACCGGAAATCAACATGGATTTGATCATTGGTCTGCCGGGCGAGCGGGTAGAGGATATCCGCAGCACCATGGAGCAGATTTCTGCGCTGCAGCCTGATGATATTACCCTGCATTCACTGGCGCTCAAACGCGGTTCGCAGCTGAAAATGAACCTGCAGGATTATGAGCTGCCTGATGATGAGACCTGCCGTGCCATGTTTGCTGTGGCGATGGATTATGTAAGGCAGGCAGGGCTGAGGCCGTACTATCTGTATCGTCAGGGCTATATGAGCGGTCAGATGGAAAATGTAGGCTGCAGCCGTGAGGGTGCGGAAAGCATGTACAATATCCAGATTATGGAGGAACAGCAGACTATCCTGGGTATCGGCGGTGCCGCTACCAGCAAGGTGGTGGATTTTCGCGCCAAAAGGCTGAAATCGGCCTTCAATGCCAAGGACCTGCTTACCTATGAGCGGGATATTGATATTTATATAGAAAAGCGCCGGGCTCTCCTGGAGGAGATTTATGGCAAACCAAAAAAGATACAGGAGGAGAATGAGGAATGTTGACAAATGCACCTCGTGGAACCAAGGATATATTGCCTGATACAGTGGGAGATTGGAATTATATCGAGCAGGAGATTCGGGAGCTGTGCCGCCGTTTTGGCTACAGCGAGATAAGGACGCCGCTTTTTGAGCATACAGAGCTGTTTCAGCGCGGTATCGGTGAGGGCACGGATGTTGTTGACAAGGAAATGTATACCTTTACGGACAGAGGCGACAGGAGCATCACCCTGCGCCCTGAAAATACTGCCTCTGCAGTGCGTGCTTATCTGCAGAACAAGCTCTATGCCGATTCCAATCTGGTGAAGCTCTTTTATATTGGCTCCATGTTCCGCTATGACCGTCCTCAGGCCGGCCGGATGCGTGAATTCCATCAGTTTGGCGTAGAGGCTCTGGGCGAAGCTAATCCGGCAGTGGATGCAGAGGTGATCTTGCTGGCTATCAGCCTGCTGGAGGGATTTGGCTTAAAGGATCTGGAGCTGTCCATAAATTCTGTAGGCTGCCCAAAATGCCGCGGACAGTACCGTGCCATGCTGCAGGATTTCTTCCGCGATAAGCTGAATGATCTTTGTGAGGACTGCCGCAGCCGTTTTGAGCGCAGCCCGCTGCGCATTCTTGACTGCAAGAGGGACAGCGGCAAGCCGTATATGGCTGAGGCACCAAAGATTACAGATGCGCTGTGTCCGGAATGTGCGGAGCATTTTGCCAGGCTGCAGCAGTATCTTACCAGTGCCGGTGTCAGCTTCAGGCATGATCCAAGACTGGTCCGCGGCCTGGATTACTATACCAGGACGGCTTTTGAAATCAAGTATCCGCCTTTGGGGGCACAGAGTGCCGTAGCAGGCGGCGGCAGGTATGACGGACTGATTGAGGAAATGGGCGGCAGCCCGACACCTGCAGTGGGCTTTGCAGCAGGCCTGGAGCGTCTGCTTTTGGCATTGGAGAGCCAGAAGCTGCTTCCTGAGAAAAATCGTCATGTGGATGCTTATGTAGTGGCTTTGGGTGAGGCAGCCCAGGCGGAGGGTTTCCGGCTGCTCAATAAGCTGCGCCATGCCGGCCTGTCGGCGGCTATGGATTTTGCAGGACGCAGCATGAAGGCACAGATGAAGCAGGCCAATAAGCTGAATGCAGCCTATGCTGTCATCATGGGAGATGATGAAATTGCCGAGGGCGTGGCCATGCTGCGCAGCATGGCAGACAGCTCTCAGACCAAGATTCCCCTGGAACAGGTTCCAGCAAGGATCAAGGGCTGAGGTGTGACAGACAGGCTGCGGCAGAGCTTTTATTATTTGCAAAGCACTGTATTTATTTGTTATAATGATATTTGCGAAAATTATTCGATTGATAAATGATTTATGAGGTGAAGGGTTTAGATGGATACTTTAGAAGGTTTGAAACGTTCCCATCACTGCGGTGAGCTGAGAGCTGACCATGTAGGCAGTGAGGTTGTTCTCTGTGGCTGGGTTTCCCGTCGGCGTGATCACGGCGGTTTGATTTTTGTTGATTTGCGTGACCGTTCCGGGCTGGTGCAGGTTGTCATTGATGAGGCTGCCATCGGTGAGGAGGCCTTCCATAAGGCTGAGACTATCCGCAGTGAGTTTGTCGTGGCTGTTTGCGGCAGTGTCCGCGGCCGCTCCGAGGAAACTGTCAATCCTAATATGGCTACCGGTATGGTAGAGGTGGTAGTAGAGGAGCTTCGCATCCTCAATACGGCCAAGACGCCTCCGTTCTACATTCAGGACGGGATCGAGGTTGATGAGATGCTGCGTCTGAAGTATCGTTATCTGGATCTGCGCCGTCCTGAAATGCAGAACTGTTTGATGCTTCGCCATCGCGTGACCAAGATTATGCGTGATTATTTTGACCGCAACGGCTTTTTGGAGATTGAGACTCCGATGCTCTGCAAATCCACACCGGAGGGTGCCCGTGACTTTTTGGTGCCTAGCCGCCTAAATCCGGGAGAGTTTTATGCCCTGCCTCAGTCACCGCAGATTTACAAGCAGATTTTGATGCTTTCCGGCATGGAAAAGTATTTTCAGATTGTTCGCTGCTTCCGTGATGAGGATCTGCGCGCAGACCGCCAGCCTGAGTTTACACAGCTGGATATTGAAATGTCCTTTATCGATCAGGAAACTATCCTGACCATGATGGAAGGCATGATGGGAGAGATTTTCCAGAAGGCTTTGGACAGGGAGATTCCTGCGAAGTTCCTGCGCATGACCTGGGATGAAGCCATGAAACGCTTTGGCTCAGACAAGCCTGATCTGCGTTTTGGCATGGAGCTGATGGATATTTCTGAGTATGTCAAGGGCTCTGACTTCAAGGTATTCAAGTCTGTCCTGGAAAATGAGGGGCAGGTAAAGGTCATCAATGTCGAGGGCTATGCCAATATACCGCGCCGTGAGCTGGATGGCCTGGTGCAGTATGTACAGGGCTATGGCGCCAAGGGATTGGCATGGATTCAGTACACGGAGGAAGGAATCAAGTCACCGTTCAAGAAGTTCTACAGTGATGAGGTATTTGAGAATATCAAGCAGGCAACAGGTGCCAAGACAGGCGACCTGCTGCTGGTAATTGCTGATAAGCCGCTGGTGGTTGCGCAGGCTTTGGGCGAGCTGCGTCTGGAGATGGGACGCCGCCGGGGTCTGATCGACCCTGACAAGCTGAGCTTCCTGTGGGTCACTGACTTCCCGATGTTCGAGTACAGCGAGGAGGACAAGCGCTGGAAGGCAATGCACCATCCGTTTACTGCACCGCGTGATGAGGATGTACAGTATCTCATTTCTGATCCTGGCCGCGTCAAGGCCATCGCCTATGATATGGTGCTCAATGGTGTTGAGGTCGGCGGCGGTTCTCTGCGTATCTATCAGAATGATGTACAGGAAAAGGTTTTTGAGGCGATTGGGCTGACTTCCGAGGCAGCGCACAGCAAGTTCGGCTTTATGCTGGATGCCTTCAAATATGGAGCTCCGCCTCACGGCGGGCTTGCCTTTGGCTTGGATCGACTGATTATGCTGATGGCAAAGAGAAAGTCTATCCGTGATGTTATTGCCTTCCCTAAGACTCAGAGTGCGTCTGATGTGATGTCCCAGGCTCCTTCTGAGGTTGATGAGAAGCAGCTGCGGGAGCTTTCCATCCGCACGCATGTCAAGAAAAAGGCCAAGGAAGACTAAAATTTATTCAGCTGCTGTTCGCCCTGCCGGATTGTTTTATCCGGCAGGGCGTTTTTGTGTGTAAATTTCCATTCCGGGAGCAGTACAGATATGATCGTATTGTAAAATAATGAAAAGATGATATTTTTTGTTTATGAGATAAAATATTCAAAAAGTTAATAAAATATAACAAAGCTAATTGAAAACTGTAATAAAGGTGGTATATAATATATGAATAATATATATAGATTTTAGGCAGGCTTTTGGGGTGTACATAAGCGGTAGTAAAAACAGCCTGCGTTGTGAAGGATAATGTCAGGCAGGAGAGAAAAATGAATCATCATCTTCCGATACTTGTAATAACCTCGCTGCTGATGCTTACGATGATTGTACAGGCGTATCGTACAGATGCGATGGATAAAAAAATGAGGCTGGCCTTCGTACAGGGATTCATCATGATTGTGGTTTGTTCGTTTTTGGACTATGGCAGACTGACGATGAACGGCTCGGAAACCATACCTATCTGGCTGCACAGTCTTGTCGTAAGCCTGGAGTATTCCTGCGCTCCTTTTATCGTTCTCTGCCTGATCGGCATGCTGGGAGAAATCAGGAAAAATACTTTCCTGGTTTACCTGTTTGTTCTCAATGTGATTTTACAGATGACAACGGGCTTTACAGAATGGATTTTTTATATTGATGCCTCCAATTACTTTATGCGGGGAGACTGGTTCAGATTTTATGTATTGATTTATGCGATAGGTATCGTTACCATGTATCGTGAGGTTTATCGCTGCAGCAAGGTATACCAGAACTGCAATGGACTTTTGCTGCTTTTCAGCATCGTGTCCCTGACTATCGGAGTGGGGATGAATGAATTTGCCGGAGAGTTCTATACGACCTTTTTATCTGTATCTATTGCCAGCGTGCTGTTTT
>JAQUZO010000045.1 GCA_028691285.1 Anaerovibrio sp.
TATACTGCCTTGAAATCATAATACTGCCGTGTGCCGTACATCGGATACACTCCGCTGCCCACATCCTCATGATTGTTCCGGCGTATCTTGCTGAACTGCATATTCAGAGAGGTAGTCCATCTGCCCTCCTTGCCGAAATTGAAATTATAATAATTATTGATATCCTCTGTGCCTGTGCTGATACCAACAGCATAGCTTGGCTTATCAGAGTGCCTGGTAATAATATTGATTACACCGCCAATGGCATCAGAGCCATACAGCACACTGCCGGAGCCACGGACAATCTCAATGCGCTCAATGTCGTTGACATTAATCTGGGCCAGCTTATAATAATTTTCTGTCGTAGGCGTATCCTCGCTGGCCATGCGCATACCGTCCACCATAATCAGCGTATGGTTGGTATTATTGCCTCGCACCATCACGGCATTGCCCACCATGCCTGCCTTGGACACATTGATATTGGACGCAAGAGCCAGCGCATCCCGAACATTGGTCGCCCCCAGCCGCCTGATATCCTCAGCAGTGATTACCTCCACAGCCGCAGGCTCTGCCTTGATTTCCATTTCCATTTTGGAAGCAGTGACCACGATGTCACGGCTCTTGTCCGCCTCCTCAGCTTCTGCCGCCTCGGCTGAATTCACAGCAAATACAGGTACCGCCAACAATGATAATACTGCCAGTTCCAGGGCCTGCTGTTTTTTACTCTTTTTCTTCATCCAAAAATCTTCCTCTCTGATGTATTTATCAAGACAATTTACTTTTCTGCCAAATTTCCCAGCACCAGCTCTGTCAGGCCACTTCCGGCAGCCGGCATTTGCTTTTCCTTCCCCGCCTTTTTGGCTTTGTGGTGTACAGCCCTGGTCAAATCTCCATCTTTCCTGCCGTCCTGTGCCGCAATTCTCTGCAGGGACAGCAGAGTTTTTCCCGTCAGCAGAGCCTGGATACATTCCAGGGTAGTCTGAGCAATATTTATTTGCCAGAACTGCCCCGGCACAGTCAGCTCATACAGCACTCCGTTAAAGGCAGTCAGCCCCCGCCTCTCCCACTGCTCATACAACCACTGCAGCTCCTGCAGGGCAGGATATTCCTCCACCAGCCTGTCCAGATTGAGAAAACCATGCTCCAGCTGATAATTGACCTGACTGATAATATTTTTCAGGGGATGTTCCCGCATCAGTGCCATAAATGGCTTCTGCCCGGCCTCCACCAGCGCCTCATATTCAGCCAGCATCCGATGGTTCATGGATACACAGCCGCCCAGGCTGCCCCCCGCGCCGCAGCCAAACTGGAACATGGGAATATTTTTTTTGGCCAGGCTGTTATACAGGCTGCGTTCACGGTTATTGGCTGCCCAATGGCAGCTGGAAAGCCGCTTGTAATGATGGCTGGTGAGATATTTATGCGCAAATGCAAACATCTCTGCCTGGCGCGCTGTCGTTGCTGCCGGGCTCATCCTGCCATTCTGGATTGCCCGATTCAGAGCACTGCCCTCAAAGACATTGAGCTGATAAAGATCGCAGCCGTCTATGCCGGAGGCTGTGAGATATGCCAGATCCTCTTCCCACACCTGCTGATCCTGATCCGGCAGACCATAAATCAGGTCAATCACCACCGAGCATTGCCGATAGCTCTGCAGCGCCTCCAGGCGGCTCAAAATCGTATCCGTATCATCCAGCCGCCCCAGCTGCCGCCGCACTCTGGTGTTGAAGGACTGCACTCCCAGAGACATGCGGTTAACGCCATTGGCCAGCCAGGTCTCCATTTTTTCAGGTACCAGATCATGGACGCGGCCCTCCAGTGTCAGCTCGTAGTCATTGGCCAGAGGCAGACAATCCCTGATAGCCTGCAAGAGGCGTTTTGCATTTGCTGCGGACAATGAGGTCGGCGTACCTCCGCCGATAAAAACAGTCTGTATAATGCTGTTCTTCAGGCGTGGCTTCCGGGCATCCTGATACATTTCCCTGAGCAGATAATCCACATAACGATTCTCTGTCTCCTGATCCAGGCCATTTTGGAAAAATCCACAATAAAGGCATTTGGTTTTGCAAAAGGGTATATGTATATACGCTGCCTGGGAAACAGCAGGAGGCTCCTCCGCCATTATCGTATTCCACATGGACTGCGCCTCCCCCGGAGGCACCATCTCCCCTGTCAGCCCTGCATGGACGACCCTTTTTCTGGGGAATGCCTCTGTCAGAGGAGAAGCTGTTTCCTGCCCCAGCTGAAGAGCCCTTGCCGCCGGTGAAAGAGCAGCAAACATTTTCTGTAGTGTCATAGATTATTTCCCTTCCAGCCTGTGCAGTACATCCCTGGCAAAAGCCTGCGCTCTGTCACAATCCTGCTCGTCAGGATGAACGGAGGCATCCTTCAGACGCTTGATGCGTTCCGGATTCATCCCGTGAGGATGGCCCTGCGGAAATTGTTTTGACATTGCCTCCACCAGCTTGGGATCAACCTTGCCCTGGCAGATGAAACGGCCAGCCTCTCTGTCAGGATACCGCAGTGCTTCTGCTCCGTTGTCCAGGGATTTTTTTGCATGGTCAGAATCAGGATATGCTCCCAAAGTAGCAAATAAGGCCACATGCGGGTTCGTCAATTTTCCCAGCAGCTCCTTTGATTTGGCATCCGGGCCGCCCTTGTCGACCCAGTAGCCTGCAAAGACCAGATCATAGCTGTCCAGCTCCTCCGGCATATTCTCTATCGAAGTGCAGGGGGTGCCCATCGGCAGTGCCCCGGCTATGGCCTCGGCAATTTTCTGTGTATTGCCGGTCAGTGTTGAATAAATAACAATAGCTTTCATAAGATGTGTCCTTCTTTCTATCATATATGCTGCCGTATATAGTATTTCTTCAGCAGACAGCCTGCATACCTGCGAAAACACGCTCCTGCTCCTATGGCAGTGCAGCGGATACCCAATGGACGCAAGCACAGCGACGCATAAATTCAGTGTCCGCTGCGTTTAATGCAAAGAGCGAAACGCGTCTTTGCGGCGATTCATAGGTGCCGGTGTGCTGAAGCTGCAGGTGTCCGTCTGCAAATATATTTATATTTTCCCTGCTTTATACGGAAAGCATACCTTTTGCTGAAATTCTCCTGCTCCTGCATCCAAAATTTCCACGCTGACATCATAAAGAGACTCCAGCGTTTCCTTGGTGAATACCTCTGCTACACTGCCATCAGCCATAATCTTGCCATTTTTGACCGCAATGAGCCGCTGACTGAACCTGGCGGCATGATTCAGGTCATGCATGACCATGATTACCGTGATATTCAGCTCCTTATGCAGACGCCTTACCAGCTCCATCAGTTCCAGCTGATAATGAATATCCAGATAGGTCGTAGGTTCATCCAGCAGAAGGATTTTAGGCTCCTGGGCGATAGCCATGGCCAGCCAGGCTCTCTGCCGTTCTCCGCCGGAAAGCTTATCCAGCCTGCGGTGCTGCATCTGCAAAAGACCTGTAGCCTTCAGTGCTTTCTCTACTGCCCGGGCATCTTCTGCTCCAACAGCTGATAAAGCACTTTGATAGGGCATCCGGCCGCACATGGCCAAATCCCGTATCGTCATATCCCCTGGAGCCTGGGCTGACTGCGGCAATACAGACAGCTCTTTGGCTGTCGCGTTCACTGACAGCTTCTGCATATTTTGGCCATTGAGATACACTGCACCCTGAGTTGGCACCAACAGACGCCCCAGGGCCTTGAGCAAAGTTGATTTGCCTGAGCCGTTTGGACCAATGATGGAAACCACCTCTGGCCTGACAAAGGACAGGCTCAGCTCCTTGGCCACCACATGCCCGGCATAAGCCAAAACAGCATTTCTTATTTCCAGGGTACTCATCTCAGCCTCCTTTTCAGCAGATACAGGAAAAAGGGCGCGCCCAAAAAGGAAAGAAAGATTCCTACCGGCACCTCTATCGGATTGAAGATTGTCCTGGCTGCTGTATCTGCCCCCACCAGCAAAAGTGCACCGAAAATCGCCGAGGCCGGCAGCAAAAATTCAAAATCTGAGCCTACTGTCAGACGCATGATATGAGGTACAATCAGGCCGACAAAACCCAGCAGGCCAGCTACGCTGACCGCTGAGCCAGCTAAAAGTGCCGACAGGATTATCAGGAACACCCTGGATTTCTGCACATCAATGCCAAGAGAGGAAGCTACCTCATCCCCCAGCTGCAGGGCATTGAGCCGCCGATAGCTGCAGAGTGCCGCAAAAATCCCCACCAGGCTGTAGGGCAGAATCATCCTCACATGCTGCCAGCCGGCCCCGCCAAAGCCGCCGGCTAGCCAGGTTACGGTTCCCTGAATACGCTCGGCATAAAAAACCGATAAAGCTGTCTGTCCACCGCCAAAGAATGCCGCTAGTGCCACGCCAGCCAGAATCATCCTCAGAGGATGCACCCCATGATCCCAGGCCAGCAAAAATACTGCCGTTACAGCAGCCAGCGCACCGCCAAAGGCCGCAAAGGGCACCAGGCTGGTCAGCTCAGGTGCAACCAGCATCAGTGCCATAGCCGCCAGACCTGCACCTGCTGTCACTCCGATAATACCCGGGTCCGCCAATGGATTTCTCAGCATTCCCTGCAGTATACAGCCTGCCAGCGCCAGATTTGCCCCTGACAGTGCCCCGCACAGCACCCTTGGCATTCGCAGATGATAGATGATTGTATAATTCTCCGTGTGGATTGCACCCATGGCAATATCCACAATTTCCTGCATACTGACCTCTGCCGTTCCGGCGGTTATGCCTGCGGCCATCAGAAGAATCAGCAGCAGGCTGCCAGTAAGCATTACCGAGCCTCTAACCCTGGCACGGGTATCCTCATAAGCAGCTGTTGAAAAAACTGCCATTATTTCACCGCCTCCGGTTCGTACAGATTTTTATAGACGATTTCCATTGCTTCACCTATTTTAGAGCCTGGATTGATGGAAAACAGCCTGCCCTGGAGAAAATAAATCCTGTTGTTCCTCACTGCACTTACCACCTGCCATGCACTGTTATTCTGCAGATCCCGCTTAAAGGCATCTGCCGTTTCGGGATTTGGCACCATACTGATAAACAAAATAACCTCCGGATCCTGCCGGGTTATATATTCCATGCCCAACGGCACATAGGCACTGGTCAGGCTTTGGTCTGCATCAGCAATATTGCCGCCCCCCAGCTGCTCCACCAGATTCCCGCTGAAGGAATACTTCGTGGCCATATTAAAGCTGCCCGGTGCACCGAATACTACAAGGCTCCTAGGTGTCCTTTTCCCCCTTGCCTTCTCCAGAACGCTGTCATGGGCTGCCTGAATTTTCTTCTTTTCAGCAGCGGCATATTCTGTCCGGCCTGTCAGCTCAGCATAAAAATCCAGCGTATTCATTACATCCTCGTAGGTATCCAGTTGATTGATATATAAAGGAATCCCCGCCTGAGCCAGGGTATCCCGCAGAGCCACCGTCGAAGGCACATTTGCCCCAATCACCACATCAGGCTTCAACGCCAGAATTGCTTCCACATTGGGAGAATGAATCATCCCCACCTCTGGCAAATCCTTCGTCTTTGCCAGCAATTCTTCATCCATGGAATAAGAGGACGGCCTGCCCACAGCCTCTCCCCCGGCGGCATAGTACATATCCATATTGGATACATTCAAAAACACCGCTCTCTGCGGATGGGCTGGCAGCTCTACCTGAGTGCCTGTACTGTCTGTGACAGTGCGCAGCTCAGGCTCACCAACCGGAGAATGAGCACGGCTGTTATACAGCCAGCCGCCAAGACAAAGCCCCAAAACCATCATGCCTATAAAAATTTTCAGTATCTTCGACAAAGAAATCATCTCCTATAAAATTATTTCCCAACAATCTGCCTTCCTGAAAGCAGCAGCTGCCAGCTTGGCCCTCCAAACAGGATTTATCCTTCTTATAAATCGCTTAAAATGACATTCATTATCAATAGTGGTTTAAAAAAAATTCCTTTACAGCAGGGAAAAGTGCAGGGTCGTTGTAAAATGCACTCTGCTGCCTGTAGGATTGGCATAGGGACAGGCTCCCCGCACTGCTTTTATAGCCGCCTTATCCAGGATTTCGGTACCGGAGGAGCCTACTACCTCCACACCTGCCAGGCTTCCATCTGCTGCCAGGGTAATGGACATAGTAACAGAGCCCTCCAGACTTCGCTTTACAGCCTGATAGGGATATTGCTTGTTGGCTTCTACCGCATCGGCAAAGCCGGCCAAGTCAAAAGACACGCCGCCTTCTCCTGAACCATTGCCGCCGCTGCCTGCTCCTGAACCGAAGCTGCCTGCTCCAGCGCCGGTACTTTCTGTCCCGGCACCATTGCCTCCGGCAGCTCCACTGCCCTTTTCTGCACTGCCTGCATCAGCTGTACCCACAGTCCCTGAATGTACCTGACTGACTTCCGCAGGAGGAACTGTGATATCACCTGGTATGGCAATTCGCTCAGGGGCTGCCGTCGTCGATGCTGCAGCCGCTTCAATACGGGCGGCTGCTTCCGCCTGGGACAATGGCTCCGGAAACCGTTCACCTGCCTGTGAATCAGCAAGCATGTCCAAATCCACCTCGTATTCCGCTCTGGGGATTTCCTCTGCCATCCCTGCCCACAGCAGCGTTGCCGCCCCCAGCACGACAAGATGAACTGCCGCTGAAAAAATATATGCCCTTGCCCAGGAAAAAGACCATGACTTCATCAGCCTACTCCTTTTTATCTGCCGCTATGCCCAGCTTGTGCACGCCTGCCGTCCTGAGCATATCCATAACAGCAGTCACCTGGCCATGAGCAGTAGTCCTGTCAGCCTGCAGAACAACTGCCGCCTGAGGGTTCTGCTCCACCCTGCCCCGCAGCAGAGCCGCTGCCTCAGCAAGGGACACCGGACTGCCGTCAACCATGATGTGCCCGGCAGCATCCAGCGTAATGACCACCGGCACCTGCACAGCCGCCTCAGCGGATGCCGCCTGAGGCAGACTGATGTTCATTGCCCGCTGAGTCGTGGTCTGCAGACTGTTCATCATGAAAAATACCAGCAGGAAAAAAATCACATCAATCAGCGGTATAATCATGAACTGGGGTGATTCCTGTCTGTAACGCCTGCGAAAATTCATGCCTTTTCACCTCTTTTATGCTCCAAAACAAAGAAGCATAAGTCCTCTGCATTGGTCATGACATTCACGAATTTGTGATTGAAATAGGTATAAACCACAAAGGCTACCACAGCCACGCACAGTCCCGTGGCCGTAGCTACCAGCGCCTCACCGACACCGCCGGAAATCGCCATAGCCGCACTGCCTTCATCCATGGCGCCAAAAGCACTGATCATGCCGGTAACGGTGCCGAACAGCCCCAGTAAAGGCGACAGTGTAACCATGGCACTGAGATAATCCAGATACCGTCTCAATCCGGTTGCCTCCAATGACATTCGCTCCTCAAAAGCATTTTTGACGGCCAGTGCACTGTGGTTGGGACTGCTGGCCTGCACCAATCCGGCCTTGATGGTGCGGCTGACTACCGTATCAAAATTGTTGCAGACATCCACCGCAGCATTCCAGTCCTGATCGTCCAAGGCCTGATGTATGCTGCCAGCCAGACCGTCCTTTTGCCGGAAATGGTGCTTATAATAGCTGAACCTTTCCACAGCTATTGCTATACTCACCAGCGAAAAAATCATCAGAGGATACATAACCAGTCCGCCTCTGTGAAATAAATGCAGCAAATATGAGATATTATCCATTGTGCCCTCCTGTTATTGATAATTATAATCAAAATCATTTAGTATGATATCACTCTTCTTTGAAAAATGTCAATGGTAATTATTCTCATTTTTGTAAATATTTGCAAAATAATCAAAACAAGGCTCAGATGGATTTCTCCATCTGAGCCCTGCTCTATACTCTTTTTTACATTCATCAGTATCCTTCTTATTTTTGCTGACATGCAGAAATCATTATTCCAAGCTCTGCTGCCACAGCTGTAATTGTCGATACACTGCCTTTTTACCGGAAATACCCCAAAATGTATAAATGTGTCTTTATACAAAAAATATGGCTGCCGGTTCAAAGCCGGCAGCCACCAAAATACCGCTGACAGGATTGCTTCGTCTGGAATATACTATGACAGCATACGGCACATAATGCCCAAGCCATTTCCTGCATCCAAAGCAAGATTTCTTTCTGGCTTCTTTTCTGCTTCCATCCTCATACTCCCTGTCCTGTCAGCCTTTGCTTATCAATGCTTCCCATTCTGCCGGCCTGAAGCCTGTAAGCACCCTTCCCTCTCCTATCAAAAGTGGCCTTTTGACCAGCATACCGTCCTCAGCCAGCACATTGTATTTTTCTTCATCTGCCATGCCGGGCAGCCTGCTTTTCAGATCCAGCTTTCTGTATAGCTGGCCGCTGCTGTTGAAGAACCTCGACAAAGACAGCCCGCTCAGCTCATGCCATTCTCTCAGCTCGGCCGCCGTTGGCCTGTTTTCCAGGATATGCCTGTCCTCAAAAGCTATGTTGTTTTCCTCCAGCCATTTTTTTGCCTTCTGACAGGTAGTGCATTTGGGATACTCGACAAATAAAAAGCTCATGAATTTCACTCCTTTATAAAAAACCTGTTTAGTATAACACATTTTTCATGTATAATGCCAATAACAGCAGTCTGATACAGCAGGAACAGGAGGCACCATGGAAAAGATTCTGATTTACGGCAAGGAACATACCTTTTTGGACAGCGGCACCGGTCTGCTTTTCCGCAGCTCCTCCATCCACCAGACAGCCAAGCTGCATACCCATACCTTTTATGAAATATTCGTGGTCAGCCAGGGGACAGCTCTGCACATGGTCAATCATGCCATCCAGACAATCCACAAAGGAGATTTGATTTTTATCAGGCCAGCCGACATCCATACCTATGAATTTCACTGTTCTGATGATTTTCGCATTATCAATGTCGGCTTTTCCAAAAGAATTTTTCAGAGCATCACGGTATTTCTGGACAATTATGAGGAATTCCAGGAACTGCTGCAGAGCAGCCTGCCTGCCGTCATTTCCCTGCCGCCCGACGCTCTGAAAAGAGTCAAACAGCTTCTTATGGAGCTTGGCGCCCACATCAACAGTCCCTATACACAGCAGACTGTTTTCCATGCCAAGGCCTGTCTCAGCTCACTGTTCATAGATTATTTTTTTCATTATACCACAAACCCCAGACTGATTCATCCAGCTCCGAGCTGGTTCACTGCCATGCTGGAAGAAATGCAGAAAATAGAAAACCTGCAGTTGGGCTTTGCCAGGATGCAGGAATTATCTCCCTGCTCCGTCAATCATTTGTGCAGATTATGCAAAAAATATCTGTCTGCGACCCCTACCCAATATATCAATCAGCGGCGTTTGGAATATGCAGTCTATCTGCTGACCCAGACTGCCAATGATATTCTCTCCGTCAGCTCACTGTGCGGCTTCAATAATCTAAGCCATTTCTACCACCTTTTTAAGGCAGCTTACGGCACCTCTCCCGCCGCATTCAAAAAGGCCGGCTCATAAGAGCCAGCCTTTTATATTTGTCAAATTCACCTTAATCCCCAAATCGTCGGTACTGACCTGCAGCCTATGCCCATTCTGTCAATTCCATATCAATGAGCTGCATGAGGCTATCCCGGTCCTGATGCAGCCGTTTCCCCTGAATTGTATACCATCTCGATATTTTGCTGCTGTCAGCACCTCAGGAATCACTGCCTCTCCTTATCCATGCCCCAGGCAAAAATTCCCTTGGTATCCGGCAGAATATGCGGATCGAATACCGGATTTTTGATGCCCTGCGCCCTTTGCAGCTGATAATCCTTGAACGCGATATAGACATACTTACCCAAAATAGAGATAGCATAAAGGTTTGTAAGGCTCAATAACCCCATAAAAAGATCAGCCGAGTCCCAAATCAGACGCAGCTCGGCGATGCTGCCCCAGATGATCATTCCCAGCAGCAGACAGCGGTAAACCAGCAGATTGCGCTTGACTGAGGATTTGAAAAAGGCAATATTTATCTCTCCGTAATAGTAGTTGCCAACGATGGAGCTGAAGGCAAAGAGGAAAATCATCCCTGCCAGAAAATCCGGTGCCCAGGCACCAAAGGCATTGCCCAAAGATGCCTGTGCCAAAGCAATGCCTGTCAGCTCTCCTCCAATGATGTACTGCCCGTTCAGCATGATAATGAAGGCGGTTGCCGTACAGACCAGCCAGGTATCCACATATACGCCCAAGGCCTGTATCAGGCCCTGCTTGACAGGATGCGAAGCAGCAGCAGTTGCCGCTGCATTTGGTACGCTGCCCTCGCCTGCTTCGTTGGAAAAGAGCCCGCGCTTCACTCCCGTCATGACCGCTGTACCAAAGCCGCCGCCCACAGCCGCCTGAGGACTGAAGGCATCATGGATAATCAGGGCAAGCATGGCAGGCACCTCTGATATGTGCATAACGACAACAACAAAGGCTGAAAGAATATACAGCCCTGCCATGACAGGCACCAGCAGTGCCGCTACCTTGGCAATGCGGTTCATGCCGCCGAAGATGACGAGGGCAGCCAGCACACAGACAATGCACGCCGTCAGCAGGCGGTCAATGCCAAATGCGGTTTCTGCTGATATGACGATGGTATTGGCCTGCACCGAAACATAAATCAGGCCAAAGGTGACAGAAATAAGCAGAGCAAACAGCTTCGCCAGCTTTGGCCTGCCCAGGCCGTTCTGAATATAATAGGCTGGACCGCCGTGAAAGGCACCTTCCTTCAGCGGCAGCTTGTAAATCTGCGCCAGTGTGCTCTCTACGAAGCCTGTTGCAGCACCAAAGAAGGCAATTACCCACATCCAGAATACCGCGCCCGGCCCGCCTGTAACGATGGCAATGGCAACACCTGCTATATTGCCCACACCGACACGGGAAGCCGTGCTGACACAAAATGCCTGAAAAGGGCTGATTTCCTTTCCCTGCACCTTGCTTTTTGCTCCCTCGGTCAGTGCAGCAACCATGTCCGGCAGCATCCTGAGCTGCACAAAACCTGTTTTTAGAGAAAAATAAATTCCCAGCCATACCAGGCAGAAAATCAGCACATAGGACCAGAGAATATTATTGATACTGCCGATAATGCTATACAAAATTTCCAAACTTACAACCTTCTTTCTTATAATTTCAATATACAGACACCTTCTGCGCAGTCTCCTATATCCATCATCATACCCCGCAGACTGCTCACTGCTCCATCTTCTTTTATACAGTATATTCCTCAAGGCAATAGTGGCTACGAGCTGCTGCAAAACGGCCGTACCAAAATTCTTCACAGTGTATTGCAGCAAGGCGCTGTTATCACATATTAAATATACCAAACTTTTATTTGCAACTAAAAATATTATATGAATTACTGAATTTATGCAATATTATTTCTTTTATTTTCGCTGCTGCAAAAAAAGAAGAACGCCCTCAGACGCTCTTCTTTCAGCTGGAACTACACTTTTCGGAATAAATTCCCTTTGGCTTTCATATCACCACAAGTATTTACTGCCTAGAATGTAAATTTATTGATTTCACCCTTCAGTGCATCTGACAAATCGAAGAGATTGCGGCTGGAGGCAGCAATTTCTTCCATCGTTGCCGACTGCTGCTGAGTTGCAGAGGATATTGCATCAATGTCTGCCGTAACTGTTTTGGTGAGCTTCTCAACCTCTTCTGCGGCATTGAGCACCTCCATACTTACATCAGAGGTAGTAGCTGCAGCTTTAGAGGTTTGCTGAATCAACTCATCCACCTCATTGATACTGGAAACAATCTGCTGGAACTGATCTCCTGCTCTGGATACTACGGCACTGCCCTCCTGAACGGCTATAGTGCCGCTCTTCATACTGCTTACAGCCTTCTGGGTTTCGTTTTGGATAGCCTGAATAATCGAAGCTACCTCAGACGCTGCCTCTGAGGACTGCTCTGCCAGCTTGCGCACTTCATCTGCTACAACCGCAAACCCACGGCCATGCTCACCTGCACGAGCTGCCTCTATTGCCGCATTCAGAGCCAGCAAATTAGTCTGCTCTGCAATGCCGGAAATAGTGCTGATAATCTCACCAATTTCCTTGGAACGCGTTCCCAATTCTG
>JAQUZO010000046.1 GCA_028691285.1 Anaerovibrio sp.
GCCGCGGGCATTGGAATCCCAGTATGGAGCACCCAGGCCTACGAATGCAGGAACCAGATATACACCGCCGGTGTCACGAACCTTCTTGGCAACCCACTCGGAATCAGGAGCGGAATCAACCATGCGTGCACCATCACGGAGCCACTGGATAGCGGAGCCGGCAACGAAGATGGAACCTTCCAGTGCGTACTCAACCTTGCCGTCCAGACCCCAGGCAATAGTGGTAACCAGACCATTCTGGGAATCATAGATCTCAGTGCCGGTGTTCATCAGCATGAAGCAGCCGGTACCATAGGTGTTCTTAGCCTCGCCCGGCTTGAAGCAGTTCTGTCCGAACAGAGCAGCCTGCTGGTCACCTGCAGCGCCTGCAACAGGAATGGAAGCACCCAAAACGGAAGGAACGGTATAGCCATATACGCTGGAAGAAGGACGAACCTCCGGCAGCATGGACTTAGGAACATTCAGGTGAGAGATCAGCTCATCATCCCACTTCAGCTCCTTGATATTATACATCAAAGTACGGGAAGCATTGGAATAATCGGTCACATGGGACTTGCCGCCGGTCAGCTTCCAGATCAGCCAGGTATCAATAGTACCAAAAATCAAATCGCCAGCCTCTGCACGAGCACGGGCCCCCTCAACCTTGTCCAATATCCAGGTAATCTTGGTGCCGGAGAAGTATGCATCCAGAGTCAGACCAGTCTTCTGCTTGAACTCCTCTACATAGCCCTTAGCCTTCAGGTCATCAACGATGCCTGCAGTCTGACGGGACTGCCATACGATTGCGTTGTAAACAGGACGGCCGGTGTTCTTGTCCCAAACTACGGAAGTCTCACGCTGGTTGGTAATACCAATCGCTGCAATGTCACTGCCCTCCAGACCACTCTGCTCCAAAGCGCCTCTCATCACTTCGGTCATCGTGCTCCAAATTTCCTCTGCATCATGCTCAACCCAGCCAGGCTGTGGAAAATACTGAGTAAATTCCTTCTGAGCAACACCTACAATTTTGGAGTTCTCATCAAAAATGATTGCTCTGTTTGATGTAGTTCCTGCATCCAGCGCCATTACATATTTCTTTGACATAAAAAAAATCCCCCTCAAGAAATGATAAAATAGTCCATACAGACACTTTTGGGATGCCTGTATAATTCCTTACGGGTATATCATTCGCCGTAAGTGTGTTTTTTCCTGCCTGCTCAAAAAAAAAATTTGCTTTTCCGGGATTTTTTTTGCACAAAAACAGCAGGTGTCTAAACACCTGCTGTTCTCATGAAATCTTTTTGATGATAAATTATAATCTGTAATATGCGATGCCGGCTTCAAAAATCTTCTGATCCTGGTTGCCTGGTACATTTACGGCTACCGAAGCGCCGATACGCTCAGAGTGTCCCATCTTGCCCAGCACACGCCCGTCAGGACTGGTAATGCCCTCAATCGCATTCACTGAACCATTTGGATTGAACGGCATTTCCATGGCAGGAGCACCGGTCTCATTGACATACTGAGTTGCAATCTGCCCATTGATCCTCATTTTAGCCACAACCTCTTTATCAGCAAAGAAGCGTCCCTCACCGTGAGAGATAGGGATGGTGAACACATCGCCAGGCTTCACATTGCTGAACCACGGAGAAAGATTGGACACAACCTTGGTACGGACCATGCAGGACGCATGGCGCCCAATCTGATTGTGGGTCAGGGTTGGAGAGGCTGCATCCAGGTCACGGATTTCGCCGTATGGAACCAGGCCGAGCTTGATCAATGCCTGGAAGCCGTTGCAGATGCCCAGCATCAGGCCGTCACGCTTCTGCAGCAGCTCATGTACTGCATCTTTGATGCGCGGATTGCGGAACATGGCTGCAATGAACTTGCCTGAGCCGTCCGGCTCATCGCCGCCGCTGAAGCCACCCGGCAGCATGACAATCTGAGCCTCTCTGATGCCCTTGACAATAGCTGCTACAGACTCTTCTACAGCCTGCGGCGTCAGATTGCGGACAACCAGCGTCTGAGGGTCACCGCCTGCACGCCGGAAGGCTCTTGCCGTATCATACTCACAGTTGGTACCAGGGAATACAGGAATGAAAACCTTCGGTCTGGCAATGCCGGCCTGAGCCTTGATACGGGTGCCGCCGGTATACAGATACTCTGTGGCACCGCTGTCCCCGCCCTTGACCCTGGTTGGGAATATCTTCTCCAGCGGGGAGGTATATGCCTTTTTCGCCTCGCTGAAGGTAACCACTGCATCACCGATGACAATGCTGCTTATCTGGGTGGTGACGCCCAGCTCATAGCAGCCGGTGCCCTGCAGGGCCTTTTCAATATCCGAGTCAGCAGCCACCTCCAGGAGCAACGCGCCGTAATCTGCCCTGAACAAATCCTGGACCGTCGGCCTGCTGGTAAACCTGAAGCCAATGCCGTTGCCCAGGCACATCTTGGTAATGGCAGCAGCAACGCCGCCCATGCGCACACTGGATGCCGCAAAGACCTTCCTGGCCGCAATGAAACGGCTGACCTTTTCATAGGCAGCCCGCAGCTTAGGGAAGTTCGGCATCGCCAGCTCATCCTTTTCCGCAGGCACATAATAAACCTTGCTGCCGCTGAACTTGAACTCCGGTGAAACTGCATTGTCTGCCCGCATCACATCAACCGCAAAGGAAGCCAGGGTTGGCGGTACCGTCAAATCCATAAAGGTACCGGACATGGAATCCTTGCCGCCGATGGCAGGAATCTCCAGCTGATGCTGTGCCCAAAGAGCACCCAGCAGAGCCGCAAACGGCTTGCCCCATTTTTTGCTGTCAGTGCCCAGGCTCTCAAAATATTCCTGGAAGGTCAGGCGTACCTTATCAGCCCGGCCGCCCAGTGCAACCATCTTGGCTACTGATTCAACCACTGCATACACAGCACCGTGGAACGGGCTCCACTCCATGAGGTACGGATTGTAGCCATAGGTCATGGCGGTAGCAGTGTTGGTTTCTCCCTCCAGGACAGGCAGCTTAGCTACCATGCCCTCGGTAGGAGTAAGCTGATTCTTGCCGCCGAAAGGCATCAGGACGCTGTTGCCGCCAATGGAAGCATCAAACCTCTCAGCCAGCCCCTTTTGGCTGCAGACATTCAAATCCTTCAGATTTTCCAGCCATGCCTTCTCCAAATCAGGCTCCAGAGCTGCCACCTTGCCAGGAATGTGGTCAAAATAGCAGTTCTCCCTGGCAGGGGATTCGACAACTACACTGATATGCTGCTTGACGCCGTTGGTATCCAAAAAGTCACGGCTCAGGTTTACAATGGTGTTCTCCCGCCAGTTCATCACCAGACGGCGGGTATCAGTAACCACTGCCACCACGGCTGCCTCCAGATTTTCCTGCTCAGCTGCCGCGAAGAATTTCTCTACATCCGTGCGGCGGATAACTACCGCCATGCGCTCCTGGGACTCGGAAATCGCCAGCTCGGTACCATCCAGGCCCTCGTACTTTTTCTTGACTGCATCAAGGTCGATGACCAGTCCGTCAGTCAGCTCGCCGATGGCCACTGATACGCCGCCTGCACCAAAATCGTTGCAGCGCTTGATCATGCGGCTGATTTCCGCATTCCTGAACAGACGCTGGATCTTTCTCTCGGTCGGCGGATTGCCCTTCTGTACCTCTGCACCACAGGCAGTCAGGGATTCCAGCGTATGCTCCTTGGAGGAACCGGTTGCACCGCCGCAGCCGTCACGGCCGGTACGCCCGCCCACCAAAACAATGACATCGTCAGGCTCCGGCACCTCACGCACGACATTCACTTTGGGAGCTGCCGCGATAACGGCGCCGATTTCCATGCGCTTTGCCAAAAAGCCCTCATGATATACCTCGGAAACCTGGCCGGTTGCCAGTCCGATCTGATTACCGTAGGAGCTGTAGCCTGCTGCTGCTCCCAGGGTAATCTTCTTCTGAGGCAGCTTCCCCTTCAGGGTCTCGCTGACAGGACGGCGCGGATCAGCAGCACCCGTTACGCGCATGGCCTGGTATACATAGGAACGCCCGGACAATGGATCACGGATGGCACCGCCCAGACAGGTGGCAGCACCGCCGAAAGGCTCGATTTCCGTCGGATGGTTATGTGTCTCATTCTTGAACATAACCAGCCAATCCTCGTTTTTGCCGTCGATATCAGCGTTGACAACGATGCTGCAGGCATTGATTTCGTCAGATTTATCCAGATCCTCCAGCTTGCCCTGCTTACGCAGTGCCTTCATGCCGATAACCGCCAAATCCATCAGGGTAACATCCCTGTCCTGCCCCGCATAAAGCTCTCTGCGGTCTGCCAGATACTGGGAATACGCCTTCTGTATCGGCTCGCTGTAATAGCCCTTTTCAATGTCCACCAGGTCAACAGCTGTCGTAAAGGTTGTGTGGCGGCAGTGATCGGACCAGTAGGTATCAATGACACGGATTTCGGTGATCGTCGGCTGACGCTTCTCGCTTTCACGGAAATACTTCTGGCAGAACTGCAGATCCTCGAAGCTCATAGCAAAGCCGCGGCTGTCCATGAACTCATGCAGGGCGGCCTCATCCATCTCGTTAAAGCCATCCAGCACCTCCACATCCTCAGGCACCTCAAACTTCATGTCCAGCGTCTCCGGCTTCTCCATAGAAGCCTCACGGCTCTCCACTGCATTGATGTAATATGCCTTGATTTTCTGCAGGGCGGCTGCATCAATATCACCGACCAGGACTACCACACGGGCTGTAGCAATCTCAGGACGCTCCTTCTGGGTGACAAGCTGGACACACTGAGCAGCCGAATCCGCTGTCTGGTCATACTGCCCCGGCAGATACTCCACCGCAAACATGGTAGAATTCGGGAAATCAGGCAGCTCCTCCTCATAGATGACATCTACCGGCGGCTCTGAAAAAACCACCGCCTTGACCTGAGCATATTCCTCATCGCTCAGCCCCTCGATATCATAGCGGTTGAACAGCCGGACTGCCTTCAGTCCGTTCAGGCGAAAGCTCTCTACCAGATCATCGCACAGCTGCTGAGCCGGAATATCAAAAAAGCCCTGACGCTTTTCTACAAAAATTCTTCTTACATTCATTGATCTGCCTCCATTATTTATAATAAAAAACAAAGCTGCTGGAATTATTTTATGTAGTCTACGGCTATTTTAACTACTACCTTGGTAACCTTCTCCGGCTCCTTTGCCAAAGAACCGCAGGGTCTGTGCACATCATAGGGATAAAGCACCGCAAAGCTGCCTTCCTCCAGGGTCAGCGCAGTAATGGGAATCAGCTTGTCAAAAAAAATAATGTCCCGCTGTTCCTCATAGGGGTCGCATACCTTCAGCTCCGGGCTCATCGGACACCACCCCAGCTGCTCACGCCCCTCTACGATATACTGTATATCCACATACTGGCGGTGTGCCTCCGGCTTGCCGTTTTCCGGCACTCTGGTTTCATAGCGCTGCAGAATTGCAAAGCTGTCCTCTCCGTGGATAGGATACCTGCCGTCCTCCAGCTGCCTGAAATCCTGCTTCTGTAAGAATTCCAAAGCCTCTCTTATCGCCTCCGGATATTTGCTGAAACCGGAAGCCGCCTCACCCATGTTGCCAATAATCACGCTCATCTACTCCTTTGTGGAACAGTTCGTTTCTCTGCACAAGTATACTTATAATATTTTATACAAAATCCCAACTTTATGCAATGCAATATTGAAAGTAAATTACGGCGAAAAAATTTTCTCTTTTTTTAATAAAAACCAATAATTTTTAATTTCTTTTCCGCCAGAATGATTAATCTTTTGCTTTTTGTTTGCAAATTTTCTCAGTCTATGGTATAAAGGTTAATACTATTGAGAAAAAGGAGCGATAAATATGCGTGAATTGTTAGAGCTTTTGGAACATGATTCCCGCCGTCCTGCCAGTGAGCTGGCGGCCATGCTGCACCGCAGCGAGTACGAGGTAGAACAGCAGATGCGCCAGCTTGAGCAGGATAAGATCATCCTCAGCTACAACACCCTGATCAATTGGGAAAAAACCGGCACAGATACTGTCACCTCCATCATCGAGGTAAATCTGACTCCTCAGAGAGAGACAGGCTTTGACGCCATTGCAGAACGCATCTATCGCTTTGACGAGGTACGCACTGTCTACCTTATGTCCGGCAGCTTCGACCTGCTGGTAATCATCGAGGGCAAATCCCTGCAGGATGTGGCAAACTTTGTGGCAACCCGCCTTTCCACGATTGAGGGAGTAACCCAGACCCGCAGCCATTTTATGCTGAAGGCATACAAAAAGGACGGCATCATCATTGAGGACAAGGAAGAAGACCGAAGGCTGGTGATGACTCCATGACAGAAAAAATCGACTGGAACAAGCGGATTTCGCCTGTAGTGCACGCTGTGCCGCCATCCGGCATCCGCCGCTTTTTTGATATTGCGGCAGAAATGGAGGATGTGATTTCCCTGGGTGTCGGCGAGCCTGATTTCGTCACGCCCTGGTCCATCCGTGAAAGCTGTGTATATGGCCTGGAGCAGGGCTATACCTCCTACACCGCCAACCGCGGTCTTCTGGAGCTGCGTGAGGAGGTCTGCGCCCTGCAGAAGCGCAGCTTCAACATCGATTATGACCCCAAGACCGATGTGCTGATTACAGTGGGTGTCAGTGAAGCCCTGGATATCGCCATGCGCACGATTCTGTCCCCTGGGGACGAAATCCTGATTCCTGAGCCGTGCTATGTTTCCTACAAGGCCTGTGCTTCCCTGGCAGGGGGTGTACCTGTACCGGTAGCGGCAAAAATCGAAAACAATTTCAGCATTACACCGGCTGACCTGGAGTCCCATGTTACGGACAGGACCAAGGCACTGCTGATTGGCTATCCAAACAATCCTACCGGGGCAATCCTTACCCGCAGCCAGCTTCTGGATATTGCCCGCTTTGCGGTCAAGCATGACCTGATTGTGATTTCCGATGAAATTTACGGTGATTTGACTTACGGCGGCGAGCGTCATGTCTGCTTTGCTGGACTGCCGGAAATGCAGGAGCGCACCATTCTCCTCAATGGCTTTTCCAAGGCTTATGCCATGACAGGCTGGCGCATCGGCTATGCCATGTCCAATCCTGCCATCATTGCTGCCATGACAAAGATCCATCAGTACACCATGCTCTGTGCTCCTATCACGGCGCAGATTGCCGCTATCGAGGCACTGCGCCACGGAGAAAAATACATGAAAAAGATGGTTTCTGAATACGACAAGCGCCGCCGCCTGATTTATGACGGACTGACAAATGCCGGGCTGAAATGCTTTGAGCCAAAGGGAGCCTTTTATATCTTCCCGGATATTACCTCCACAGGCCTGACCTCAGAGGAATTTGCGGAACAGCTTCTCCTGAAGGAGCATGTGGCCCTTGTGCCCGGCACCGCCTTCGGGCAGTGCGGTGAGGGCTATGTCCGCTGCTCCTATGCGACCTCAGTCGCCAAGATTTCCGAGGCGATTGCCCGCATCGAGCATTTTGTCCAGCATATAAAATAAATCGAAAATTCAAGCTGCCACAAAAGCAAAAGCCGCAGGAGCCCTGATGAAAGGACTGCCTGCGGCTTTTCTATTTTACGGTTAAAAATTCATTTTATATGATTTGCTTTGCCCCACGCGCTGATTTTCTGATAATAAGGAGTCGGCACGCCCCATTTTCTGCCCAGCTCGACAATGCTGTCCACCAGACCGGCGAATTCCGACTGGCGTCCTGCCGCCACATCCCGCTGCATTGAGGTAAGCCCGCCCGGCTCAAAGGAATCAATGAGCTTCAGGCCGGATTTCACCAGATCACTCTTGAAGGCAAGCCCCATTGCTTCCCCGATGGCCTGTACCTCTTCAATGAGTCCCACGAAGGTATCACGCACCTCTCCCGGCCTTTGGAAATCCTCACTCTTAGCGCCAAAATACAGGCCCGCAGCCCCCATGGGAGATACAAAGCTGAACTTCTGCAGATGATCTGCAGCAATATTGTCTGTAAAGCGGGCATCAACCCCCGCCTGCCGAAAAACTTCCTCCAGGGCCCTGGCTTTTTCTGCCAGCCGCCTGTTCTGCCCCTGGCGAAAGCCATAGAATACCCGCAAAATGGACTGAGGCTGGCTGATGACCCCTGGCTCGGCAATCATCCCGAAAACATAGATGCACCCGTCCAGCACGGTAAGCTGCTCCGGCAGCGCAGCCTGCATGACTCCCCCTGTACCGTAGACATTGAGAATCGGCAGGATGATGGTATCAGGACCTGCCGTGCGCCGTGCCAGCTCAACAGCCTCATCTATATTGTAATACTTGACGCAGACCAGCATCACATCGGGAATATCGTGATATTCCTCCATGGTACAGGCTCCGGCGGGATGAACAGTAAACCTGCCGTTATGGCGGCTCTCCAGGGTCAGCCCCTTCTTCTGTATCGCCTCCAAATGCCTGCCGCGGGCAATAAATGTCACAGCATTGCCTGCCTTTGCCAGATATGCCCCCAGTACGCCCCCGGTGCCTCCCGCACCAACAACGGCAAATTTCATTATCGCTGCCTCCTTCCACATCAAAAAGGCCAGTCAGGCACCTGTGCCGGACTGCACCGCTGACAAAGCCCCCAGGCCTGTCAGCCTTGAACTCTATTGTAGCCCAATCCGTCTGCACTGTAAAGTATGCCGGTCAGCAATAAGCCATAGAAATTCTGCCGGTTATATGTTAAGATAACCTGAGCTGTTATCTCATGCGCTGCCGCAGCGATTATCTCAGCTCTGCCTCCAGCCCATCCAGCCAGGCGAAACGGCGGCGGTATACGGCCCGCTTCCTGGTAGGCACTTCCTCTATGTTTTTGCGCTGCTCCGCCAGCGGCAGCCGGAAGAACCGTATATCCTCCATAGGAGCACCACCGCATTCCCGCCAAAATTCATCGTAGGAAATGCGCAGCTTACGGTCCCGCCGGATGTGATTGTTGGCGTAAAAGCCATAATCCGACACAGCCTGCAGCTCCTTTATCTCCAGCTCCTGTGCCAGGACACGCAGCAGCGTCAGGATGAGATTTTTAGGACGACAGCCAAAAAACGCCTTGGTCAGTGCCTTGTTGATTGCCAGCCCGTGCCGCGAGCCCTGATGGCAGCCGATGCACAGCACCGGCCTGTCCTCCTCCGACGCGTTCAGCCAGAAATTGATATGATAGATCGGACTGCCTTCCAACCGCAGAAACAGCGACATGGAGCCTTCCCGTATCTCTCCCCGGCAGAAAAAGAAATCCAGGCTGAGAAAGCTGGCTCCATAAGGTATACGCAGCAGCTCCAAAGGTGCCGCCTCATTCAGACAGGCTTCCTGCATCGCAGGCTCCGCCAGTCTTTTCTCCAGAAGTGCAAATGTATCCGTTATGCACCTCAGGCGCTCCCGGGCTGTTGAGCCGCGAAAGAAGAACTGCCTTGTCAGCTGGGCAAACAGCTCCGGATGGGCCGCCAAAAACTGCCGGCGCAGGAAATTTTGCTGCAAAAAACTTTCCAACGCCTTCACCTCACGGTCATACAGAAGGCAGCGTACGGCAAAGACCAGCACACAGCGATAATTTATCCATCGTCTGCAGTCATAAAGTTTTTGTCCCAGTTGCCAGATATTCATTTTCCATCCCACCTTTCGCCGCTGTCGTCTGCGGCAAGACCACTATAAACAAAATTGCGGAAACATAAAGGAGAAAGCAATGTCCAGCCCGAAAAAATTAGTTTTTCTATTTCTCATCGTGCAGCTTCTGCTGAGCACAGGCACTATCGCCATAGCTGAGGAGCCTCCTGCTCAGCAGCCTCCTGAAGCATCTGCCCGCACCAGGGCAGATGCCCTGCAGCCGGGGGACTGCATCGCAATTGTCGGCCCTGCCAGCCATTCCGATGGACAGGCCTTTCCTGAGGAAATCGCCTACCTTCACTCTCTGGGCTACCGCACCAAGCTGCTTCCTTCCGCCACAGCCGTCTGCGGCTATCTTGCCGGTTCGGACAGCCTGCGGGCAGAAGACATCAACCATGCCTTCCTGGACGATGAGGTAAAGGCCATCCTGTGTATCCGGGGCGGCTACGGCTCCGGCCGCATCCTGGACAGACTGGACTATGCAGGCATTGCCGCCCATCCCAAAATGCTTATCGGCTTCAGCGACATCACCGCCCTGCACACGGCTTTGGGAGAACGCAGCCGCCTTGTGACCATCCACGCGCCCATGCTGGCAACGCTGCTCGCCTCCGAATATTCCGCCCGGCAGTTTCGGGAGGGCCTTGCCGGCAGCCAGCCGCTGGGCAATATTGCCATGCCGGCCGGCCAGACACTGCAGCCCGTCATTCCCGGGCAGGCAGAGGGAATCCTGATTGGCGGCAATCTGACCGTGCTGGCCTCTCTGATGGGCACACCCTATGCGCCCAAGGGTGACGGAGCACTGCTCTTCCTTGAGGAGGTAGGCGAAGACTCCTATCGCATCGACCGCATGATGAACCAGCTCCTGCAGAGCGGGCTGCTCCAGCGGGTCAGCGGCATCATTTTTGGTGAATTCAAGAACTGCCCCTGTGATCCGGGTGATTTCACAACCGAGGAAGTACTGGCACACTATGCCAGATTATCAGGCAAGCCTGCCATCAAGGGCCTGCCTGCCGGCCACGGAGTCAACAATATGTTCCTGCCCCTGGGCGTCCATGCGGTGCTCCATGCCGACAGCAGCGGCCAGGCAAGCCTGGTGATAGATGATGCCTATGCCGCAGACAGACGGCATACAGCAAAATAAAGCAGCTAACCTTCCAGTGGTCTGCAGCAGCAGGCCACTGTTTTTTTGCCCTTTAGCCTGCCCACAGCATTTTGCAGACGGCTTTTTTGGAAAAAAATAGGGGCTGCAAAACATCCGCACAGCCCCTACAAAAATCACGGTACCTTCCGTATTGACTCAACAATACAATTTTATACTTATATATTATATTATTTGCATAACGGTGTCAAATCTGTACCCTTATTCACTCCAGTTCCAGCCCTTTGGCAGATATTTTCAAATGCTGTTTTCTGCATACAAAAAAGCTCCGGGATTTCTCCCGAAGCCCTGACGAACAAATGATGGCGGAGCAGAGAGGATTCGAACCTCCGCAGCCTTGCAGCTCTAACGATTTAGCAAACCGTCCTCTTCAGCCTCTTGAGTACTGCTCCGTATATGGCGGAGAGGGTCGAAATATCACTAATATCCTAATCCCCCCTTAAAAGCATGCGTTTATGTTAGGAATGCCTTCTTCTCATCCTTGCTTATAGAATTTGATGTAAACCTTTGTCCTTTATCTTAGTAAAGGGCAAAGGTTTTTTAGGTTATTCTGATAACTGTATGATTGTCTTCAGCATGAACGATTTTTTCTTACAACACTGCTCTTTAATAGTTTACAAATTTTGTATCGGAATTTTTTCTTCATTTCTTATTACGCTGCATCAACGCAATTAGTTTTGCATGTTTCTAATCGTAAGTTATTTATCAAAAGGAATATTTCCAACTTTTTCACACTAGGTAGAAAAAGTTGGTTTTTTTATAACATCTCATTTACCGTCGTGATACCATTCTCTGGATTGCAACACACTTACCATTTTAACGCTCAAATCAGTATAAAGTTTTTATAAACTTTGCTTAAGAAAATTCGTTCAATACTTTTACAATAATTTTTTAATTACACTATTTGTACTTTCTAAATCCAAATACAACGATGCATAATTTTTATTAAGCAAAGCTTCCGGCAATAGCCAATCCCATTTTTCTTGCTGTTTATTTTTAACAAATTGCGCCAATGTTTCAGCCGAGATTGTCTTATCTTTTAATATATCCTTCAACATATCTTGCACCATGTTTACGGATTCTGCTTCTACAGAGACATATATCCCTTCATTAGTTGCGCGATGTCCTTGTTTATTAAACATAAGCACCAATGTATCTTGTACATCATCACCCATCCAAGTAAATACT
>JAQUZO010000047.1 GCA_028691285.1 Anaerovibrio sp.
ATAAACCACTTGATCGCCAACCTGTAACAAAAATACACCCCCTCCTACGAATAAACCACATACGGTAATTATAGCATAGTTTAATTCATAAGAAAAGTAGAATTTTATCATATATATAATACCATGTCAACAGTTTATTCCTTTGGCATGGCATATCTCAATGCCTCAGTCAAATCAGAAGCTCCGTAGAGCTTTATTCCCGCTGCAGACTTCTCATTCCTGAGCTGCTCATAATTTTTTTTGGGCAGCACCGCACTGGTAAAGCCCAGGCGGAATGCCTCACGGATACGCCCCTCTGCCTGGCTGACCGCCCTGACCTCACCGGAAAGACCTACCTCCCCAAAAACGATGGTATGGGGACGCAGTCGGCGATTGGCAAAGCTGGAAGCCATTGCCACGCAGATTCCCAAATCCGCCGCAGGCTCATCAATGCGGATACCTCCCGCGACCTTGACAAAAACATCGCAGGCTCCAATTGACAGATGGACACGCTTTTCCAGCACTGCCAGCAAAAGCTGCAGTCTTTTGATGTCTACCGAATCCGAGGTACGCCGGGGCGGAATATAAGGTGTCTGAGCCACCAGTGCCTGAACCTCTACCAAAAGAGGCCTTGTTCCCTCAACGGTCGGCACAATGATGCTCCCTGCCTCCTCTGTCCTTTCCGACAGGAACAGCCTGGAGGCATCCGGCACATCTGTCAGGCCGTTCTCGCGCATCTCAAAAATACCGATTTCGTTGGTGCTGCCAAAACGGTTTTTCATCGCCCTGAGCAGTCTGTACTCTGAATTGCTGCCGCCCTCAAAATAGAGCACCGTATCCACGATATGCTCCAGCACCCTCGGCCCGGCCAGGGTGCCATCCTTGGTGACATGGCCTACCACAAATACCGCTATGCCGCAGGATTTGGCCAGGCGCAGGATTTCCACGGCACATTCCCTCACCTGGCTGACGCTGCCCGGTGCGCTCTGCACATCAGGGCGGAAAATAGTCTGAATGGAGTCCACCACCAGCAGGTCAGGCTTGAGCTGCTCGGCATGGTGCTCGATGTTTTCCAGATTGGTTTCACTGACTACCAGCAGACCCTCACGGACTGCCTCCAGTCTGTCTGCCCGCATGCGCACCTGACGCACGCTCTCCTCCCCTGTCACATACAGTACCTTTTTCCCCATTGCCGCCTCATTGGCACACACCTTGAGGGTCAGGGTCGACTTGCCGATGCCGGGATCCCCCACAACCAGCACCATGGAACCTGGAATGATACCGCCGCCCAGCACCCTGTCCAGCTCCTGAGAGCCGGTAGCCATGCGGGGCAGATCCTCTACTGTCACTTCGTTGATCGGGCAGGGCCTGCTGCTCTCGGACAGACCTAGGCTCAGCCCCCGCGACTGACTCTTTTCATCCCGGATAATTTCCTCCACCATGGTATTCCACTCTCCGCAGCCCGGGCACCTGCCCAGCCATTTTGCTGTATCATAGCCACAGCTTTGGCATACATACATCGTCTTTTTCTTTGCCAAACCTCTTACCTGCTCCTTTTTTCCCACAGCCTGCCAAGCTGTTTGATCGTCCAGCGTCCCAGCCACACTACGGCAATACCGAAATTCAGCAGGAAATTCCCCAGCCTGCTGCCAAAGCTCTCTGCCGAAAGCCTGTTTCTGCAAACTCCACGGTCTTTTTTCATCATGAAAACTCCACCAGCGTATTGAACAGCGTCCGGATCAGCCTGGTTCTGCTCTCCGGCGCCATGCCTTCATAGGCTGTCCTGATAGACTGCAAAAGCAGCGAGCACTCACGGGTGGAAATCATCTGATGGCGAATCAGGTACTGCAGCATCCCTTTGATTTCCTTCAGCTCCGTATTCTCGTCCAGCCTGTCCAGCATATCCTGATAAATAATATTCTTCAGCGGCACCCGTACAACGCGTATATAACCGCCCAGCCCGCGGCGGGATTCCACTGAAAAACCCTTATCATGTGTAAAACGGGTATTCAAAACATAGCTTATCTGAGACGGCGCACAGGATATTTCATCCGCGATATCTGTCCGCCGCAAATCAACCTGCCCTGTCTGCTGCTCCGCTAAGCGGGTGAGTATGTAATCCTCAATCAAATCTGCTATATTGCTCATAATAACACCTTTTTTCTAAAAAATAATTGACAATTTGACCTTTACTCTATTATATTTGACATTTTGACATTCAGCAAGCATTTTCCAAAAATTTTCGCCGTAAATTTTGCCGGCTCCTTTGCTGTACTTCCGGCAAAAAAGAAACGGCGCAGCAAAAACACTGCGCCATTACAGGATATACATGATATATTTCTTTCTCCAGCCGTCAGCTGCGTTCATTGGCAGCATGAATCTGTTCCTTTGCCTGCTGCATAGCCTGCATCGCACCGCCCAGACCATTATGGACAGACTCCATCGCTGACTGCATATTGGCAAGCACATGGTCAAAAAGCTGATCGGCATAGTGCTCCGCATCGCCCCTGAGCTGCCTGGCGTATTCCTCTGCCGCTGCCCTGAGCTGCTCTGCCTGAGCCTCAGTATCGGCCTTCAGCTGCTTGGCCTGAGCCTCGGTCTGCTCCATGATATTCCGTGCCTGCTCATTGGCCTGCACCACCAGAGCACTTTCATCCACAGTTTTTTTGGCATAGCTGTTGGCCTTCTCCATGATTTCCTCAGCCTCGCTGCCGGCCTTGGCTACAATCTGCTCTGCCTCAGTCTGGGCCGCCCCCAAGATCTCATCCCGGCGGCTGCATACCTCGATGGCATCAGACACTTCCCTTGGCAGCTCCTGGCGCAGCTTATCCATAAGATGGAAAAGCTCATCATCCTTTATCATGACCCTATCCCAAAGAGGAAGCCGCTTGGCATCTGCCACATAATTCTCAATTTCCTCTAACACCGCATTAATCTTCAACATTGGATCACCGTTCATGATTATTCCCACCTTTATCTCAAATCAGTTATTTTTTAAAAATTCCGCCACATTGTCCGGCACCAGCCTGGAATAATCTCCCTTGAAGCGGATAATCTCCCGCACCAGTGATGAGCTGCAGAAATTATATTCAGGCCTGCCCAGCAGAAAAATGCTGTCCAGCTCAGGATGTATGGATCTGATAGCCTGCGCCTGTACCTGCTCATATTCATAATCGGTCACGGAACGGATACCCCGCACAACAACCCGAATGTCATGCTCCAGCATGTATTCTGCCAAAAGTCCGTCAAAGGAAACCACCCTGACATTGGGCAGGTATGCTGCTGCCTGGCGCAAAAGCTCCATACGGTCCTGCACGGAAAGGAACGGCGTCTTGCGGATATTATTGAACACGCCTATATACAGCTCATCAAACATCCCCGCCGCACGCTGAAAAATATCCAGATGCCCCAGAGTGACAGGGTCGAAGCTGCCTGGAACAATGGCTCTTTTCATACAATCAACCCTCCGTAGCCGGCAGATGATAAAAGCTGATCTGAGTAGTTTTGCCATAGCGCTGGTTCCTTACCAGCCTCAGTCTGGCAGTCTCAGGCAAATCATTCTCATCGCCGCCGTGCTCTATGATGACCAGGGCATCCTCCGCCAAAAGAGGACTGGCATCCAAACAGCTCAGTGCTCTGTGCGCCAGGCCCTGATGATAGGGCGGATCACAGAAAATCAGGTCAAACCTATCCCCTGCAGCAGCCAGCCGCTGCAGCTGGGCAAAGACATCACCTGCCAAAATCCGGCAGCTTTCAGACAAACGGGTATGCTCTGCATTGCAGCGAATAATCTCTGCGGTCGTCCTGTCTATAAAAACGCAGCTTTCAGCGCCCCGGCTCAGAGCCTCCAGCCCCAGTCCGCCGGTACCTGCAAAAATATCCAGCACCCTGCCTGCAGCATCACTGCCCAGGATACTGAAAAGTGATTCCTTTACCCTGTCAGAAGTCGGCCTGGTAGACATGCCCTTTGGAGTTTTCAGACTGCAGCCCTTAGCGGAGCCTGTAATAATACGCATAAATAAACCTCTAAAAATAAATTCCTTCCTATTCTAACACATTTTACCCGATAGGTGAATAGAAAATTCCTACCAATGTACATCCATAGTGAATTTTTAATATTTCACCGGCAGCTGTCTCGGGCGTGCAGCAAATGAAAACGCAGCTGGAATCACCGCTCCAGCTGCGCCGCCATAAGTCTGTTCACTTTGCCTGGGTCAATAAAGCCTGCTCAGCACATCATCATCTATCTTGAAGCTGTGCTCTGCTCCAGGGAAGCTGCCCGCCTTTACCTCAGCATCATAGTGTTGGAAGGCTTCCTTCATGGCGCCGCCCAGCTCGGCGAAATGCCTGACAAATTTCGGCGTATATTCGCTGAAAAGCCCCAGCATATCCTGATAGACCAAAATCTGCCCGTCACAGCCTGCTCCCGCACCAATACCTATGGTCGGAATGTCCAGCTTGGAGGTAATCAGCTCTGCCAGCCTGGCTGGAATACATTCCAGGACTACAGCAAAGGCACCTGCCGCCTGGATTGCCAGGGCATCCTCCACCAACCTTTTGGCGCCGGCTTCGCTTTTTCCCTGTACACGGTTGCCGCCCAGAGCATTTACTGACTGAGGCGTCAGCCCAAGGTGGGCCATCACCGGGATGCCTGCATTGGTAATTGCCCTGATCTGCGGGCAGGCCGCTGCACCGCCCTCCAGCTTGACCGCATTGGCGCGTCCTTCCTTCATCAAGCGGCCTGCATTCTGCACAGCCTGCTCTGCCGACACCTGATAGGACATAAACGGCATATCTATCACGACCATCGTGTCATGGCAGGCACGGGCCACCGCTCTGCCAAAGGTAATCATATCCTCCATGGTAACGGAAATCGTATCCGGCAGCCCCAGCATCACATTGCCCAGAGAATCTCCCACCAAAATACCGTTGATGCCTGCTTCCTCCTCCAGTTTGGCGGTAGAATAATCGTAGCAGGTCAGCATGGAAATCTTTTCTCCCTGCTGCTTCATCTGTAAAAATGTCGCTGTTGTATTCTTCATCAGTGCTCATCCTTTCTGCCGGCCCTGCCTGATTTTGCCAGTGCCAGGACCTCATCATATTCATCGGCAAGAAACTTTTGGATGGCGGTATCATCATAGGCGGGATTTTTAATTTTGGCAAGCTTGACCAGACGCCGGGAAAGCAGCAGATACAAAAGCCTGTCCTCATGGCTGCCCAAAACGGCCAAATGCTTCGCCAGCGTTCCCATATCTCCCCGCTGCACAGGACCTGTCAGTGCGGCGGCTGCTCCCTGCTCTGCCACATGCCGCGCATTGCTGGTAAAAATCCGGCCCAGTGCCTGCCTGGCAGCTGCCGGAGCAAAGCCGCACTCTGCCAAAAGCCCCTGCGCCTCATCAAAGAGCGCAACCACATGATTGCTGACGATTGCCGCTGCGGCATGATATTTTGCCTTGACGGCCGAATCAATCAGCTGTACATGCAGTCCTGCCTCAAGCAGCCAGTCCAGCATGAAGTCCCTTTGTGCCCCGGAGCCTTCCAGCGTAAAAAAAACATCCGTCAGTTCACTATAAGAGCGCAGCTTATCGCTCACAGCAAACAGCGGATGAACAGAATATCCAAAGGCACCCAGTGCCTCAATGCCGGAAAACGCTTCCTCAGCGGTCATTGCGCCGCTGGTATGGCAAAAAATCTTTCCCTGAATCGGTCTGACGCACAGCTGCTTGTAACAGGAAGCAACTGCATCATCAGGAACAGTAAAAAACAGCACATCGCTATCTGACAGCAAATCCTCCGCCGCTGCGTAGGGTGCTGTCCCGGTAAAATCCGCTGCCTCCGCGGCTGACTGAATGCTGCGGCTGTAATAGCCTGCAACTTCAATACCGTGGATACAGAAATATTTTCCTAAAGCAAAACCAACCTTGCCTGCTCCAATAAAACCAATCTTCATAAGCACCACCACTTTCTCTGTACGGTGATGCGCCATTTCCCCCAGGGATGATTCAAAGAAAAATAGTACAGTTTCCCCTTGTGCAGCAGCCTGCACCTGAATACCGTCCATCGGTAAGATAGTAACACAGCGTCGGTCAAAAGTAAAGAAACAAAAAACAGCGGCACATCAAGCACCGCCGTTCCTGCCAGGCCTATTTCGCCTCGCCTATTTTCTTGTCCATCCCCTTGATATGTCCCTGCAGCCAGGAAGCCAGAAAATCAAGTATTTCCAAAAGGCCCTCCTGCTGAGCCATATCTATTTCCTCGAGATTGTAGGATTCCAGCCTGCTTATGAACTGGGCATGCTGATGCAGCTGGCTGAAGCGCTTGGGGTAATTGATGCTCTTCATATAATCCTCTTCGTGCTTGAAATGGTACTTGGTGTACTCCCTCAATTCCTCCAGCACACGGACAATTTCGTCATATTTGTCAGTCACGAACTGGTCCGTAAGCAAATCATAAGCCTGATTTGCTATTTCAAAAAGCCTGGCATGCTGCTCGTCTATGCTTTCAATGCCTGTCAAATAATCATCTGTAAATTCGTATTTCATTTTAAACAGCCCCCTGTCTATCAGTTGATTCGCTTACATTATACATTATTTATACTGAAAATGCATCTTTGTTCCTATATTTATTTAAAAATTTATCCAGAAATTCTGTATTTTTTCCTTGACAAATAACTTTAATCTGAGTATAATTCATATTGTTGTGATTCACACGGAGCAATTTAATATAGGGGTATCGCCAAGTTGGTAAGGCACAGGATTCTGAATCCTGTATGCGTTGGTTCGAGTCCAGCTACCCCTGCCATTGAAATCAAAGCACTTCTGCGGAAGTGCTTTTTTGTTCGTGCAGGTTTATACAGCCTAAAAGCTCTTAGGCTGTACAAACAATGCCTTTATCGTAATATTTGCCTTCTTCACCACCATACCGGTCATATATTCCACATCCCTGCGCAGCTGCACCTGGAGTTTCTGTACCAGAGTCGGGATATGCTTGCCGTAGCTGATGACTACATCACAGGCAATGACAATGCCGGCAGACTCAAAGCCTACCTCTCCGTCACCTTTATAAACATGCTCAATCCGCACATCCGCCACCTTGGTGACATTTTCACCGTCCACCAGCAGCTTGCGCACGATAGCCTTGATTGCCCAGTCATCGATAATCAGCTTGCCATAGTAGCTGAATACCGGACGCACAATGGATTTTTCCCCTAAATGGCGGCGGCGTACTCCATCGTCATGACGCTTTTTCAGCAGTGAATGGATCGGATCTACCAAATAACCGGAAAAATGCGGCTTCAGCTCAATCGTCGGCACAGGAATGATATGCTTGCCCTCCCGCAGCCGGTGGAAACGGGCCTTATCCATCTCCGACGGAGTGGCAATATCTTCAATATGCACGAAGCTGGAAACCTCCGGCAGCTTTAAGGCTTTAGCGATTTTCCGCACCATATTTTCCGAGGTGCCCAAAATCAAAATGCGGACAGGCTTCGCCTCCTCGATTGCCTGATGTACCTCCTCAGCATGGCCGGGAAGCACAAATATCGCCCTTTTGACAGCCAGCACCTTGTTCTGCTCACGCTTGGCAGATCTACCGGCAATGATTTTGCCGTCCTTTATCAATAATCCATCATCAATGATGGCATCTGCCTGACTGTTATGGGCAACCAAAAGGGCACGATGACTTTTTCCGGTGCCGCTCGGCCCCACTAAAGCAATAACCTCCATAGTCCCCTCCAAAATCTCTGAACTAACCAGATTACTAATCCTGCCTCCAGGAGAACCTACAAGGCAGGCTCTCTGTACAATGCCTCAGCATAGCTGTCAGCCACGACAAATTCTCCCAGGCTCTGCGGTGCACGGCCGGCAATCCCATGAAAATCAGAGCCGCCCGTCACCAGCAGATGATACTTGTCGGCCATTGCAAGATACCGCTTCGTATCCTCCTCATCATGGCGCGGATAAATGGCTTCAATGCCTTCAATGCCGTTTTTCAGCAAATCCTCCACCAGGGCATCGTCATAAACCAGCTTGGGATGTGCCAGCACCGGCGTACCGCCGCTGTTTTTAATCAAATCAATGATTTCCCCTGGCTCCAGGCGGTAATTGGAAACATAAGCAGGCCGGCCTTTTTCCAAAAGCTGGTCAAAGGTATCCCGGATGGAAGGAAAATAGCCCTTTTTAACCATAGCCTGGGCTATGTGCGAGCGGCTGATGGAGGTACTGACATCAGCAAATTCCAGAACATCCGTCTCACTGATATCATAGCCCAGCTCCTGCAGCTTTCCTACCATTGTAGAAAAACGCGTCCAGCGCGCCTCCACCACATCGTTCAGCCTGTCACCCAGCTCACGATTATAAATATCAATATTGTAGCCCAAAATATGTATCTCACTGGTTTCATGGTGAGCACTGAACTCAATGCCAGGAATAATCCTGATGCCTGGATTGGGATACAGTCCCTGCTCATAAAGCTGGCAAATCCCATCCACCGTATCATGATCCGTAATCGCAATATAGCTGAGACCAGCTTCCCTGGCCGCTGTTATCAGCTCCTCGGGCGTAAAAAGCCCGTCTGAGCAGGTAGTATGCGTATGTAAATCGCTCGACATCAATTTTACCTCATCAACAAGCAATAATTTCCTCTGCACACGGTATATATTCTCAATAAAAAACAAAATTCCTGCTTTCACCCAAAGATATTACTCTGTAAGCAGAATCCGTTCTATGGCCGCAGCTTTTTTCGCGGCAACATCGATATCTACCACAACGGCAGAATATACCGCCGGCCCTTCAGCCAAATCAAACCTCACCGGCATACAGGAGGTGAATTTCTGAATAATGATTTCCGGCTTGACACCCAACACCGAATTCCATGGTCCGACCATACCCAAATCCGTAATATAGGCTGTTCCCTCAGGCAAAATCCTGGCATCGGCCGTCTGGATGTGGGTATGGGTGCCCACTACAGCCTGAACACGGCCATCCAGATAAAACCCCATCGCCATTTTTTCAGAGGTTGTTTCCGCATGTAAATCCAAAATAAAAATATCCGCCCGGTCACCAATCTCAGCCAGGATATCCTCTATCTTCTGAAACGGACAGTCCATTTCCGGCATAAAGGCCCTGCCGGACAGATTGATGACAGCTACATTGACCGATTTAAAGGGGTAAATGCACCAGCCTCTGCCCGGTGCCCCCTCCGGATAATTTGCCGGTCTGACCAGATATGGTTCATCATCAATAAAGCCGTAAATCTCACGGTTATCCCAAATATGATTGCCGGAGGTCACAATATCTCCTCCGCTGCGGTAAAGCTCATCCAGGGATTTACGGCTGATGCCTCTGCCGCCGGCAGAATTTTCTCCGTTGACAATAACCAAATCGACAGCTCTGCTTTTCTTCAGCTCTCTTGTATATCTGTCAAAAGCCCTGCGCCCGACGCGCCCGACCACATCGCCTACAATCAATATCTTCACTATTTTTCCTCCTCAGGAATCAATACACCATGACCCTGCCTTCCTCGCGGATGCCTACCATATTCTCCCGGATATGGTATTCCCTCAGAAAACGGATTCTGTGGTCTATCATCTCCGATTGGCTGTACAGTACATCTTCGTCCACATTCCTGACTGCATCCGTCAGCAGGAAATCACCGAAGCAGTCTTTTACCAGCGCGACAAGCATATCTATTTCTGTCTTGGAAAGACTATCTATATCACGGAAAATATGGAGTGCCCTCTTTTCATAAAAAAATGCCAATCGGGCATCGCAAATCCCTTCGATTTCATGGTAAAGCCGCAGGCTGTCAGTAATAAGCCTGTCCGCCTCGGCAAGACGCTCCTCTTCAGGAATCTTCTGCAGGGTAAAGTCCAGCCATACCCCATCCTCATCGGAATCCAAAGTAACCTTGCCCATTTCGGGAAAGCACATCAATAAAGAAGCCACCAGCTGTATGCTGTCCATGGACGCCTCGCTGGCAGTAGCAGAAAGTTTGTCTTTTTTCATAATCTCCCCTCCTTACAAAACGAAGATTATAGAAAAGGGGCTGCCGCCACAGGACGACAGCCCAAATCTAAATTGTTAAAATTATTTTGCGTAATCGACAACCCGGGTCTCACGGATAATCGTCGCCTTAATCTGGCCAGGATATTCCAGCTCAGCTTCAATCTTCTTGACAATATCGTGCGCCAGAGTAATGGTCGCAGCATCATCAACCTTTTCCGGCTTGACCATGACACGGATTTCACGGCCTGCCTGGATGGCAAAGCAACGTTCAACGCCGCTGAAGCCCTCAGCAATCTCCTCCAGACGGGTAAGACGCTTCAAATAGGACTCAAGGCTTTCACGACGGGCACCCGGACGGGCGGCTGACACGGCATCCGCCGCAGCCACCAGCACTGCCTCAACGGTAGTCGGCTCCTCGTCACCATGATGTGCCAGGATTGCGTTGATCACATCCTTGGACTCACGGTACTTCTTGGCAATATCAGCACCGATGGTTACATGGGTGCCTTCCATTTCATTGTCAATGGACTTGCCGATATCATGGATCAGGCCGGCACGCTTGGCCAGCATCACATCCACGCCCAGCTCGGCAGCCATCATGCCTGCCAGATGGGAAACCTCGATGGAATGATTCAGGACATTCTGTCCATAGCTGGTGCGGTACCGCAGCCTGCCCAGCAGCTTGATCAGCTCAGGGTGCAGGCCATGCACACCAGTATCAAAGGTAGCCTGCTCGCCAGCCTCTTTGATGCGCTGGTCGACCTCGCGGCGTGCCTTCTTGACCATTTCCTCGATGCTGGTAGGATGGATACGCCCATCCGCAATCAGCTTTTCCAGAGCAATCCTGGCAATCTCACGGCGAACCGGGTCAAAACCGGAAAGGATGACTGCCTCCGGCGTATCATCAATAATCAGGTCAATGCCGGTCATGGTTTCCAGCGCGCGGATATTGCGTCCCTCGCGGCCGATGATGCGGCCCTTCATATCGTCATTCGGCAGCGCCACTACGGACACCGTAGTTTCAGCCACATGGTCAGCAGCACAGCGCTGGATAGCCATGGAAATGATATTCCGTGCTTTCTTTTCAGCTTCGTCCTTGGTCTGCTGCTCATATTCCTTGATACGCATAGCCTTTTCGTGCTGCAGCTCCTCCTCGACCTCGGCCAGAAGCATATTTTTTGCTTCCTCCGTGGTCAGGCTGGAAATACGCTCCAGCTCGGTCTTCTGCTTTTCATGCAGTTCGTTGATAGCAGCCTGGCTCTTGTCCAGCTTGGCTTCCTTGGCCGAAATATTCTCCTCTTTCTTTTCCAGAGAATCCAGCTTGCGGTCAAGGTTTTCTTCCTTGGATACCAGACGGCGCTCCTGGCGCTGCAGCTCATTACGGCGATCACGAGTCTCACGATCTAATTCCTGACGAAGACGGTGTACATCTTCCTTTGCTTCTAATAGCTTTTCCTTCTTTGCAGCCTCGCCCTTGGACTCAGCGGCCTCGACAATGCGCCTGGCTTCTTCCTCAGCAGAGCCGATCTGCTTTTCCGCAGCCTGCTTGCGCATCACATAGCCCCCGGCACTGCCCAGTACCAGGGCTGCTACTGCTGCAAGTATAATTTCAATGATAATAACACACCTCCCTTGTTTTAGTATTCTGCCATTTATAGCGTTAATTATCATTTAGCAGCTGTGTTTTTACACAACCATACCACCCTATTTTACGAATATTTGGGAGTAAAGTCAAGTAGAATAGTATGTTTGTCTCATTT
>JAQUZO010000150.1 GCA_028691285.1 Anaerovibrio sp.
GATAATGGCTGCCAAGTTCCTTTTGCAGCTGTCCAGTCCAGCGTACATCAGCAGGATAACGAGTTGTGCTGCCGCTTTTTACGGGCATCCATCCCCAGGTGTTGGAATCTCCATAGCACATGACGCGCATAGGAGAGGCAACACTGGCTGCTGAGCAGGCAGTCATGGAAAACAGCATGGCAAGGGCAAAACATAACAGCAGAATGGTCTTTGATTTTTGGATTTGATACATATTAACACTCCTTTTTGTCTTAAAATGATAAAATAAAAATGCCTATACCTGACAGGTGCAAACCGGCACGGCTTGCACTTATCAGGTATAGGCACTCATCTACTCTAGCCCATCTTCAATAATGAATTTATATTCAACAATATAATATGAATTTCATATTTTGTCAATATTTAAATTTTTATTGCAGAAAAACTTATTGGCGGTGTAGAATGTTAGTCAAAGTATTTGTCTAGGGGGGATGTCATGAATACTTTTTCGACAGAAAAATTGCTGGGAACTCACAAGGTGATTGCTGCTGCACAGAATCTGCACACATTTCATCAGGCACTGCGGGCGCAGAATTCAGATTGTATCCTTTTAAAATTTGGAGATTTGCAGACGCTGCCATTATATGTAAAAGAGGCTCATAGCCACGGCAAAAGCATCATGGTTTACCTTGACTCGCTGAACGGGATCGCGCGTGACAGCAGTGGAATGGCCTATCTGGCATCCCTGGGGATAGAGGCAGCAGCTACGACGAAGCCTCAGCTGCTGGGGGTGATCCGTCGGGCAGGATTGTTCGCTGTACAGAGCATGTTTGTCATTGACAGCACAGCCTTGGCTTTGGGAATTGCATCCCTGCAGAAGCATAAAGTAGAGCTGGCGATTGTAATGCCAGGCTGTGTTCCCATCGAGGTGTTCAGCGAAATTCGTGAGCAGACCCACGCCAAACTATTGGCGGGTGGTTTAGTGCGTAATGACAGAGATATGCGCAATGCATTGGCAAAGGGCGCCGAGGCAGTCATTACTGGCAGTGCGGAGCTTTGGTGAGACAGCGAAAGGGAGGGGTCTATGAAGCAATATATTCTTGGCATAGATCAGGGGACTACCAGTTCAAGAGCTGTAGTGTTTGACCTTCATGGACGACTGATCAGTATCGGCAAGAAAAAAATCAAGCAGTTTTATCCTGAGCCTGGCTGGGTAGAAGAGGATGCCAGGGAGCTATGGACATCGGTTTTGGCAGCTGTGCATCAGGCGGTGAAAAAAGCCGGTATCGCCTTTTCGGAGCTTGCGGCTGTCGGCCTGGCGAATCAGCGTGATACGCTTCTTTTTTGGGATCCCTGTACGGGGGAGCCCTTGACACCTGCCATGGTATGGCAGGATTGCCGCACCATGAGCTTGGGAGAGGCAATGCCGGCAGACCTGCGCCGGCATTTTGCCGAGGTCAGCGGCATGCCGATGATCTCCAATGCTGCAGTATTGAAAATCAAATGGTTTTGGGCGAATTCCGCGCAGCTCCGTCGGCAGGCCGCTGCCGGAAGGGCGATTTGCGGAACTGTGGACAGCTGGCTCCTTTGGCACCTCTCAGGTGGGAAGCTGCACATAACAGATTTTTCGAATGCCTCGGTAACGGGCTTGTTAGATCGTTCGAGACGCACCTATGCAGCGGAGATCCTGGAATATTTTTCGTTTCCGGCCAGCGTACTGCCAGACTTGCGGCTTTCCTCTGATGTTTATGGTTTTGTGGATGCAACGCTTTTTGGCGGACAGGTTCCTGTGTCCGGCTGCCTGGGAGATCAATCCGCGTCTTTGCTCGGGCAGGGGTGTACGCAGGCGGGAATGGCAAAAAACACCTACGGGACAGGTTCTTTTCTGGTATTGAATACAGGCAGGAACTATTGTCCACCGGCTGCCGGTCTGTTGGCACCAATTGCCTGGGCTCTGCCGCAGGGTGACTGTCAGGCGATGGAAGGAATTGCAGATGTTTCCGGTGCATCCATCCAATGGCTGCAGGAAAAGCTTGACATCCTGCCAAACCCAGATCAGGCGGCACGGATGGCAGCGACCGTTCCTGATACGGATGGAGTGCACTTCGTGCCGGCATTTACCGGACTGGGCTCGCCATATCTTGATAGCCGTGCCAGGGGAACCATCTGCGGAATAACAGCGCATACGCGGGCGGAGCATCTTGTACGGGCCGCCTTGGAGGCGATGGCTTTTCAAACCAGAGACTGCCTGCTGGCTATGGAACGATCTGCAGCCCAGCACCTAAGCCGTCTGCGCGTTGATGGTGGTGGAGCAGCTAATGATTTTTTGCTGCAATTCCAGGCGGACATCTTGGGAATACCGGTGGAGCGGCCTGCGTTTGTTGAGGCGACAGCCCGGGGGGCTGCGTATATGGCTGGATTGTCAGTGGGCGTATGGGATACCGTTGAGGAAGTGGCTTCGCTATGGCAGCCGCAGCAAAGGTTCCTGCCCCGCATGGGGCAGGCTGAGCGGCTCGCCCGCTGTGAAGCATGGAGCCATGCGGTAGCAGCCGCCCGCAACTGGTTATCATGATGCCGATGATGCGGAAGTAAATATATATCTTGC
>JAQUZO010000048.1 GCA_028691285.1 Anaerovibrio sp.
AAAATGGTCGGAGCGACAGGATTCGAACCTACGACCCCCTGGTCCCAAGCCAGGTGCTCTACCAAACTGAGCTACGCCCCGATACTGATTTATATAAAATTTGCTGTGTGTCAAAGTGGTGCGACTGGAGGGATTCGAACCCCCGACCCACGGCTTAGAAGGCCGTTGCTCTATCCAACTGAGCTACAGACGCGTAAAATGGTCGGAGCGACAGGATTCGAACCTACGACCCCCTGGTCCCAAGCCAGGTGCTCTACCAAACTGAGCTACGCCCCGACAACGCAAGAAACATTATGCCACATCTTATAACTCTTGTCAAGAAATTTTTTGTTTTCTAAGAGTCCGTCTTAGCTCTTTCCTGCACAACATTGACAATTATACCAGCTATTCAATGTAAAAGCAAGCGTTTTTTCTTCAACTGTCAAAGCCCTGCAAATCCCTTTGGATACGCAGAAGCTCCTCATAAACCTCGTCTGCATCCTCAGGAATATTTCCGTGCCGCAGCTCCTCGACCAAAGGTGCAATCAGAGCACCAATCGGTGTAATGCCCATATTGGCACTGATTCCCTTCAAATCATGTATACAGTCAAAGGCTTCGGCGGCATCCCCCGCCGCCAGAGCCTCCCCCAATCCGGCAAAGGATTTATCCTCCACAAACTTGGCAAAGCATTTGCCGTAAAAATCCTCATCATTCAAAAACCTGCCCATAGCCTCTTCGATTTTGCAGCCATAAGCAATAAACTGATCTGTTAAAGCTGACATTGCAAGCCCTCCACCCAAAACCCTTTACTTATCTTTCTGGTACTATTGTATCAGCTATCAGCCCCTCTGGCAACATTTTCAAATTCGTAAAACACATCTACGACATCAAGGAACACACCATCAAAGCCTGCCTGCAGGATCCCGTCCAAATAGCTGCTTTCACTGCCCAGCAGCATCTGCTGCCACTCCTTCTGCCAGTATCTCACCCGGAAGTTTCCCTCCCAGTCCTTATTGGCCTTCCAGAGCCAGGCAGGCGGATTTTTCTCCCAGGATGACTGCCAGTAAGGGCGGTAGTTCTCTGCTTCCCCGACACTCATATAGGCAGCCACCAGCCTTCTGCCCCCCTGCGGCTTCTGCTGCAGAGCGGCAACCTCTGCTTTGGTCAGCGGCTCATCTCCATAATAAGCATCAATGATAAGTAAATCGTAACTGCTGGCCGCCAGGCTCCTGATATAGCCCTCTCTTGACGGAAAAGCCTCCGGATTCAGCAGCACCAGATAATTCTGGGCATCAGAGAGCCTGGTGCAGGAAAACGCATTGTCGTTGTGAGGCAGTCCGGCCGGCAGTCTGTCCAGCTCACGGCGTGCAGAGGTCCAGCCAAGATAACCATAGCTCCTGTCTTCGCGATAAGCTCTCTGCTGATTGGCAGGCTCCTCACAGTAATCCAGCACCAAAGGAAGCACCCCTGATCTCTTGCCATTGCGGAGCAATGCATGGAACTCCTGCTGGTCCTCTGGCGGCGTTGCCTTGTCCATCTCCATATCCCAGCCGTAATTCACCGACTCGGTCATAACGCCGTCCAGCTTGTGTACCAGCCTGTCATATTCAGCCTGGGGCATATATTCGTTGGTCTCCATCAGCCCGGCCCCGCCATTGGCAATCACAAAGAAATTTTCGCCCTGCTTTGCCGTACCATAATCCTTGATTCTGATAATCAGCTCCGCCATTTCCTGACGATATGCCAGCGATTCCTGCACATCATCCTTGGCTCTGACCACATTGCCGAAGGAATACAAGCTGACCCCCAGGACTGCAAGGCAAACTGTAAAAATAAATATCTTCATTTTCATCAAAAACTCCTATTGTAGCTCAAGGCTACGCCCCAGCTGCGATAATTCGCATCACCCTGCTGGCGCAGCACAGCCCTTTCCAAATCCAACGAAAGGGTATTTTTATCATCCATACGCCAGTCATAGCCCAGCGAAACAGAAAATCTCCGCCCGGAGGCATAGGTCTGCCTGGTCAGCGGGTCATAGGTATCACCCTCTGCCCGCATCCAGTTGGCGAACAGCCGCATTTGATTCTTTTGGTCAAACTGATGGAACCAGCCTGTGCCGTAGTACAGCCGATGCACGCCCGCCCCGGACATTGCATCAGTATCATAAGCCGCTGCCCGGTCAAAGGAATACGCCATATAGGCCCCCCAGGAATCCTGCGGTGCAAACCAGCGGCGGTAATAGCACCTGCCGGTGATGCCGTCGCCCTCCGTAAAGCCATAGCCGTTGGCACCGGTCAAGGCTGCTGACGAATTGTGCGTATACTGCAGCTTCGCCATATACTGCTCGTACTCTGCTGTATGCAGGTATTCTATCTCATTGCTCCACTGATTGCCCGGATGCATGGCTGAGGTCAAATCATCCCTGCTGTCGTCGTAGCTGCCCCGGAAGGCCAGGGCTGTACGCCCTGTCAGGCTGGTATACTTGTCCAGATGCCTGGTCACCTCAAGCCTCGGCGTAAAGTTCCACCCTTCCCCCAGCCTGGAAGCTCTCGCCAGATAATCCGGTGCCACTGCATTATTATAGCTGCGGCTGTCTCCTGTAGGCAGATTCACCTCCAGCCCGTATTTTACATCATATACAGGATGCTTGTTGGCGTACATGGCAGATACCGTGGTATCCGTCAGGCCGCTCATATCTCCATCCGCCTGTCCCGTATGAGAAATCACATAGGCATTGCTGATGGAAAATTCATAATGGTTTTTCGACAGGCTGAAGGAATTGCCGCTGTACAGCTGATGCCCGCTCTGACGCTGGCTGCCCTGCCAGCTGTAGTATTCCACAGTTTTCTGGGCACTCATGCCATCATCAAAATGTGCCAGGGCAAATTGGGACAGATACACATCATTGACTGCCGCCTCGCAGTCGGCAATCGCCTGAACCTGATAGTCATAGGCCTCCGTCCGGTCCGCCCTGCAGATTTCCACATCCGCCTCACACTCCAGCTGAGTCTGCTGGTTCTGTGCCAGCTCAATCTGCAGCTCTATGACCTCCTGACGGCAGTCCGCCTCTGCTTCCTCAGCCTCCTGCTGCTGAGACTTCAGCTCATCCAGCCATTCACTTACATTGTCAAAATTTTCCTGCGCGGCCTCTGCGGCACTATCCACCTCCGCCAGATAGGCATCATAGGCGTCCGCTTCACTGTTTCCCGCCGCATCAGCTTCACCGCCTCCGTCAAATCTCGCCTCGATTTCCGGCAGGCGATTGGTTTCAAAATCAGCTTCCTCCCAGGCGGCCTGTATCCATTCCGCCCGCTGCTCCTGCGCAGCAGACCAGGACGCGCCCGAGCTGCCGGCAGAGGCAGGATGATTGACCGCAGCTGCCTCCTGCACATCCAGCTTATGCTGCAGATCACCCTGAGCCTCATACCAAACAGGCAGATAATCAGCCACTGCCTGCTGGGCAGCAATTGCCTGCCTTGTCAGCTCGGCCCGCCGCTCTCTGGCAGCCTGCAGCTCCTGCTCTGTATGCCGGACATCTGCCTCAGCCTGCTGGAGATTGGTTTCAGCGTCCTTGAGGTTTTCCTCGGCATCCAGACAGGACTGTTTGGCTTCCTCAACAAAGACCTGTGCCATGACCAGAGCTTCCTCCGCTTCTGCCACATAGCCCCTGGACTGATCCAGTCCTCTGATATTGGCAAAATTGTTCTGCATATAGTCAAAATCCGAACTTATATCCTGCAGTACCGACAGTGCCGCATTGGCCTCCAGCGGCAGGCCCGCAGCCGTCCCTGCCAGCAGCAGGCTGACAGGTATCCTGGCAGTTTTACGATACATCCACTGCCCTCTATGCCGGTGAGCCAGCTGGCTGCGCCTCCTGTTCCTGGTCATCCTCATCGCGCATTTCCTCCTTTCCCCCTAGTTCAGTCTGTCCTTATACAAAAACCCGGCAATTCTGGAAAAAATACCGTGAGGCTTTTCCACAAAAACCGGCCGGCTGCAAAAAACATAATAATTGATCCTGTCACAAAAATACTTCAGCCGCCAAATCGCCACGGCACACCCCAGCACCGCTGCCAAAAAGAAGGTAAAGCCATAAGTGATTTCTCCTATCCATTGCCCCAACACACCAAAAAGGAAATTAGCTGCCAAAAAACTGCCCGTAATCATGAGCGCTCCCCGCTGGTCCTCCAAATAGAGCAGCAGCGTATACACAACCTGCAGATTGCCGCAAAAAAACGCTCCCAGCACCAGCAGCCGGTAAATATTGACATCCTGATAGCTGATGCCGCCCAGAGTCATAAAATAGCTGCCCATTGCCAGTGCCATCAAGGTGAATACCAGCTGGAACTCCATGATATTCTTGAACTCCGTCCACAGAGTATACAGCAAGTCCTTTCTGGCATCATCAATCTCGGCAAAGTTCCCCTTCTGTGTGATATAGGTAAAATAAACCGCATACTGCTCATAGAATTTCAATTCCATGGAAACCACAAACATTATCATAATCGGCAAAATAGATAAAAAGGCATAAAAGGTGATGACATCGTACTTTGGCGCATAGAGATAGGTTTCCGCCACCAGCACGCCCCATTCACTCTGCCAGATAATGAAATTGGCAAGATACAGGGACAGCGTATAAAACACCATTACGCCAAAAAGCCTGTAATGCTGCTCAAAATAGGGAAAAAACTCAAAATTCATGCCTAAACGGGGGTAGCCAAAATACTTGATGATCTGTGCCATGAAGCAGACAGTAATAAAGCCCGTGCCCACACACATGGATGCCATCGTCCCTGTCACCGGCTCAAATAAGCCCAGCTCCAGATTGCCCATTGCCAAAAGGACACTGACCGCCACTCCCCCCGCATAGCTTACAAATATGGATTTATAATCCTTCAGAGCAGTCAGGTACACCGTTTGCAGCCATACGGCAATCATTTCCATAAAGAATATATAGGTGGCCAGCTTCAAGTGCAGCGGCAGGGGCTTGTCCCAGTAAAAGACGGCCGCCGCCAGTGCCCCTACCAGCTGGCTGACAAGGATGATGCCATAGCAGGAGGCCGACACATTGTCATATTCGCCCTCATAAAGGCAGTCTGCCAGATACCTGGTAATGATAATGGAAAAACCGCAGGAGAGAAGCTGTGAAAAAACAAAGGGATAAATCACCGAGGCCATATAGAGCTGCCGTGCCTCATCCGCCACACCGTATTCCGAAAAGAGCAGCTGGAGGAGCAGCACCATAGAGGTAAGCAGGGCAAAGGGCCCTGCGGTGATCACCGCCGAATAACCGTATGCCATTGCCTGCCCCGTAAGGCTGCGGCGGTTGAAGAGCTTTTTCAGCTCAAAGCCTATACCTGCCATCAGACACTCACTCCTTCCAGCCTGCTGTAAATATCCCGATAGGTATTGATGAAATTCTCATAGGTGTAGCCGTTTTTTGCTCGCTCATAGCCAACATTGCCCATCTGCCGACGCAGATGAAAATCTCTGGCAAGGCGGATAATCTCCCTGGCCATCGCCTCATAATCCATCGGAGCGACCACCGCACCGGCCTCACCCAAGTCATCACCGGAGCGTCCATAAATAAGCTCCCGGCAGCAGCCTACATCGGTGGTGACAAAAGGCCGCCTGGAAGCCTGCCCTTCCAATACCACCAGCGGCTGCCCCTCACTGATGCTGGACAGCAGGACGATATCCAGCAGCGGAAACACCTCTGCCACATCCATAGAACCGGTAAACTCCACATTGCGCAGCTTCAGCGTACTTACAGTCTGCCTGCACATCTCATAATATTCCTTGTCCTCCGTATATGGGCCGATAACCTTCAGGCAGGCATCCGGATATACCTGCTGCACCAGCAGGAAGGCCCGCAGCATGGTAATGATGTCCTTGATCGGCACAACCCGCACTACCCCGCCCAGCATCAGCGGCCCATCATGCTCCTGCAGCTCCGGAATATGCTGAAAGCGCTCCAGGCGGATTCCGTTGGGCACGATGCTGATTTTTTTCGGGTCGCAGCCCAGCTCCTGCTCAATCACGGCATTCTGTTCAAAAAGCGTCACCACCATTGTCGCGGAGCTGTATGCCAGCTTGGCAATATTATAAAAATACTGAATCCATACCGATTTAAAGTCCCCCTGCGCCCAGCCGCACTTAACGATTTCCGTTTCCCGCTCACGGGAATAGATACCGTGCTCCGTAATCAGAAAAGGCTTATGCTGGAGCCTGGCGGCAATACAGCCGATAATGGCACAGTAGCCTGTTGCCACTGCATGGTAGACATCCGCCTCCGGCAGAGGATGATTGAAAAAGTAAAACAGCGGCAGCAGCATGGAACGCATCGTCCAGAAAAAATCTGTAAAAGGCAGATGGTTATACTTCGACCTGTATACCTGCGTGATGATATCAAAAAAATCACTGCTCATAAAAATCGACAAAGGGTTCTTCTGCCTGTTTCCCTGCGAAAAAAGCCTGGCAAGAGATTCAATATCAATAGGCTTCTCACCTGTCACCAAATCATACAGGCTTTGCCGTTCCTCGGCAGACAGGATATTTTCCTGCAGATCCGGAGACTGGCAGCGCAGGATCTCGTCCAGAAAAATCTCCTGGATACCCACCACATTGTCAGGAAATTTATATTTATACTTACCTCTGTCCTTGGATTCGGCACCCAGAGCATAAATAAAGAATTCATGCTCGGGAAAGCCCTCCATCAGCATTTGGATCCAGGAGGAAACACCGCCTACGATAAAGGGATAGGAGCCCTCCACCAACATACATATTCTCATTTTCCCTCACCTGCCCACTGTATTGCAAACTCCGGCTCCTCCACCGTCAAAATATAGGCATTATCCTGCACCCGCTGTGCAGTTCCGCCCTTCACCGAAGCGATTTCCTTCCTGCTGCGCAGCACGAAGGTCAAAGGCTGATTGAAATTCCAGACATACATTTCGATGCCCTGAGGGCTTCTTTCAATGCGGTAATCCATATCAAAATATGCCTGCATCCTCCCAGCCCCCTCAGAGGCTGTAGCAGGCTGCAGCCAGACAAAACGCCGGTTCAGATCCGCCAGCATGTCTCTCATGCCCTTTTTCATGAGCGCCCAGGTCAGATCCTTGCTTTCCTCATAAAAAATCTCATCCGGGTGGACAAAATGAGAAAAAACCCCATTGTAGTTGATGACATTATATGCCTCCCAAATCTCCTCCGACGACGGTGTATAGCCGGAAGAAATGCGTGGCAGCTCATAGGTACCGTCCTTGTTGATTTTAAAGTTCTGAAAATACTCCGTAGCAGTAGACAGTCCATTATACAGAGAGGCATAGACCTTCATTTCCGGAAAAACCTTCTTGACAGCCCGCTTCCCCTCCGGACTCAGGATATTGGAAGGCGGCACATAGGAATAAATCTGGTACCCCGGATAGGCCTCCTCAATATAACGCTTCAGCTCCCGCAGGGCTTCCTCCATATCCGCCTCACTGCCCCATGGAACATAACCCAGCCGTTCCTGTCCATAGCCTGCCAGTGCCAGTGACTGATGATTGTAGCCGTGGATGCCCAGCTCACCGCCGGACTTCAGCAGCTCTCTGCCATAAACAATCAGATTATTCCTGGCTTCACCATTGGCAAGAGGCATAAACGGTCCCTTGACCTGATCGCCATAGGTTTCGATAATCATGCCTGTATATTTAATGTGGTATTTTTCAGCATTATTAAGCATCTCAGGCCACCACAGCTTACGGTAAAACTCTGCCGTCCTCAGCCCCGTTTCCTGGTAAATGCGGTCAAAGTTCCCCTCCGGCACAGGCGATGGAAAATCATCAATGAAATACAGCTGCATATTCATGACAGGATAAATATAATCCTCATTCAGCTGGCTCAATATAACAGTATAGACGCCATAATGATTCTTGTCATCCCTCTCACGGGCATTGCTGACAAAATATCTGCCCCTGCCGCTCCGATGGGACCAGATCAAAGGTGTTCCATCAGCAGCAGTCAGCTCCGTCACCGCATCCCCTGCAAGAGCTACCCTGGTAGTCCCGCAGCTGTAGTTATTGGAATCAAAGGCAAAGCCCTGCAGCCCGAGATACAGATCTCCCGGCACCCGTACACCGCTCACAGTCAGCTCCTGCCCTATGGCAGACACGCCCAGTTTCTCCATCAGTCCGGCAGGCATGGATTCACTCTGCAGATTGCGCAGAATCGCCGCTGTGCCGCCCTGCTCCACATAACGCTCCACCGCTGGCATGCTCTTGACTGCATTCAGGCGGCTGGTCAAAATGACCACCCCCTGGCACCGGCTGTCCATGGCAACCTGCTGATAAAAAGGTACTGCCTGGCTGCTCTTCTTCTGGTCCCGGAAAATCTTCTCCACAATATGCCTTGCCAGGACGCTCTGCACATCGGCAGGGTCATAAATAATCAGATACTGCTCCCGCTGGATATTTTGCCTGGCAGCCCCCTGCCAATCTGCAGCATTCTGTATATGATTCTCCCAGGGAGACAAATACAGAAGATAATCCATGCGGCTGCACTGAAAAAATCCACCCAGAATTGTCACCAAAAGAAAGATGGCCCATATTTCTCTGGTAAAGCTATTCATGGAAAGCACCTCCCCAGTAGCGTATGGTTTTCAGTGCAGACACCGAAAGCTCTGCAGGGCTTGCCTTCAGCTCCTCCAGCTTCTGCCGCAGCTTTTCCGGCTGACGCATGGCCGCATAGAGCTTCATGTAGGCAAGATAAGGCTCCTCCCGCTCTGGATAAAGGCGCAGAAAATCCCCGCAGGTCTTTTCTGCTTCTCCGTAGTTTTCCAGCTTCAGCTCCTGCCGGAAGCGTGCCTGCAAATCTGCCATATTATCAGGCTCCGCCGCCAGCAGCTTGTCAAGCTGCCGGATATAGACCTCTCCCTTGGCCTTTTTCGTCAAATCGTCAATGAAGTCCTGCTGCAGATAATCTGCCAAAACCTCCGTATATTTCCTGACCAGCTCCAGATTATCTGCATCATCCTTCAGCAGCGCCTCCAGCTCTGCCATTTTGCTTTCCAGCTCCTCAATATGCCCTGACATCATGGAAACAGCATAGTAGGCTATTTCCCGGTCACTGTCATGGGTAGCCTGGCGCAAAATCTTGGGATTCTGCAGGATATTCTGCTTTACCGCATCCAAAAACACCTTTCGCTTCAGCTTCACATCATCCAGCAGAAAGGTATCATGGAGGGAGATTAAATTTTCATCATAATCAATTATATTGGTAAAAACATTATTGCTGTGCATCAGCTTATGCGGGTCTATCCTGAAGCGAGTGCCATAGATGCCCCGGAAAAATCCGTCCGCACATACCAGCAGGAAGCCTGCTCCCGGCACCAGCAGCACCAGTGCCGCCTCGGCAGCAGCCTGTACGGCATCCCCCCGCTTTTTCACCCAAAAATATGACAGCAGGACAGTCATGATATGACAGCCTGCCAATATCAGCCACAGTTCATTGCTCATATCAAACCAGCTCCCTGTATCCCTTGACTGCAATGCCGCGGTCAAGGAGACGCTGCATCACCAGCTGCAGTCCAGCCTCATCTGTATCGTAAAGCAGCAGGAACACCTTGCCGTCACTGAGCCCCACGGCATCCTCCAGGCGAATTGCCCCTTTCAGCCTTTCATCCAGCTCCTGGCAGGTGCCATTCTCTGTTCCAAGCTCCAGCAGCATATTTCTGACATTTTCCTGAAGAACCGCCCTCTGGCGCATTCCCTCCACCAGCTTGGCAAATTCTTCCTCACGCAGGATTCTGGTATTCGGCAGAAAACGCTTTTCCTGGATGCCATTTTCGTAGCGGTATGCCTTGCCTATCGCCATGGAAATCAGGCGCGCCGTTACTGACAGCAGGTTTTGCTGATAAATGCTCCACTGCTCAAAATCCATATCATAGACCTCAATTACAGCAATCAGCTCATCCTCATAGACGATCGGCGCTGCCAAATCCGGCACGCCGACCTGCAGGCCATGATTGACGAAAAGATGATGGTTTTCCAGCATATTGTTCAGATAAGGTGTATCAGCCACCTTTCTGGAACGGGGCAATGCTTTGGTTTTGTTGCCAAGGCGCATCCGCTGGCGCACATAATATGCATCCTTGCCCATAACATAAATGGCAATATCGGAGGAACCCATGATGCGGCTGGTTATGGCAGCTGCCTGAGTAAAAATATCCTCCACCTCTACTGTATCAAGCTGACGGATAATGCCGTAGAACCAGCCGATGCTGTCATAAGAATTGGCAATCTGATAATACAGCTTGTCCTTGATGGCAATGGCAGTCTGATAATTCTCCTGCAGGAAGCCATACCGCTGGGCAAAGTGCTGCAGCTTGTAGGTCAGGGAATCCAGCTCTCCCCGCCAGCCATCCCGGACATAGCCGGTAAAGACGCCCAGAAACACATAAGTGGAAAAGTGGAAGAGATTCTCCGGCAGATAAAAGATACTGGCAATCTCCTCACCGTTATTGAGAAGTCCCCAGCCCAAAACCAGCATAGACGGCACAATCGCAGGCATGGACTGCTTTTTGCCGTACATGATGCCCATGATGATGATGTACAAATAGCAGATATCCAGTCCTGTCGTGCTGTTGACAGGTGTTTTGCCCTGTAAAAAGCTGAACAGGAAAACAAGCAGGAAAAGACCGATATTTTCCAGATACGGTCTGAATCTCTGCACAAAGCTCCGCAGCTTATGCTCTTCCGGGGGGGCAGCCTGTGCCTGCAGTGAAGCCCCATACTGCTCAAGGGTGCTCTGCAGCATATCCAGGACAGGATATTTCTGTCTCAGCTTCAGCTCATATACCCTGCTGTCCTTCCCCCGACTGGCCGCAAACTCCTCTTCACCGCCAAGAATCTCAATGGAAGGCAGGCTGGCAAAGCTATTCACCGCCAGCACGATCTGAGTAAAGGTAACAGCCTGCTCCGGCACAATCTCAATCCGTTCCTCTGTGCATTCCTGCTGCAAAACAGAAAAAAGCGCATAGGCTGCATCCCTGGCATAAAGCAGGGCCATAGGAGCTTCATCGCTGCCGTGGAGCTGAAACTCCTCCTTTTGGCACACCGCCCACAGCAGCCTGCCAACCACACCCTCCTCAGCCTTTTGTCCCGGACCGAAAACCTCCGGCAAATGCACCGCCGCGGTCTGCAGATTGTTGCTTTTGCCCCAGGCAATGACAAAATCCTCGTAGCATTGCTGCTCTGCCCTACCTCTAGTGACATAGTAAAAATATTTCACATGATGTTCACTGGCCTGCCGCAAAACCTCCAGCAAGTCCCCATCATTTTTTTGCGCCGAAAAATAAAACACTCCATAGGGATTGCGCAGTGCAAAGCTGTCCCCGCTCAAATCAAATACATCGAAGCCTTCCTTCTGCAGGCAGGCTGTCATGTATTCTGCCAAAAAGCCCGGCTTTCCTGCTAATAGGATATTTTTCCTAAACTCATTTATATTTTTCCCCATAATTCCATCCCTAATATCTATAAAGTACTGCTATATTCCTGTGTTTATTATGTAGACATTTATATCATAGATGAATGGG
>JAQUZO010000049.1 GCA_028691285.1 Anaerovibrio sp.
ATAGTCAGGCCTGTGCGGAAATCTGTACTTGTAATCATAAAATAAAACCTCCAAAAAATAATATACAAAGCTAAAATCTGTCTGTGTGCTTATACACCCAGCTCAATCAAATCCTTGGGACTGCGGGTCAGGATTTCACATCCATCGTTTTTGACCGCCACGGAATCTTCAATGCGGATGCCGCCCCAGTCAGGAATATAGATTCCAGGCTCCACCGTCACCACCATGTTTTCCTCCAGTGACTCACAGGGACTGGAAGGAGAAAGGCGGGGATTTTCATGAATTTCCAATCCTACGCCATGGCCAAGACCATGCCCAAAATACCTGCCGTAACCGGCAGCATCAAGCTGCCTGCGCACCTTCAAATCCACCTCTTTGCCGGAGGCACCTGTCCGAATCAGGCTGAGCCCCAGCATTTGAGCCCGTAAAACGGTGTCATACACTCTGCGCTGCCTTTCATCGGCAGCACCTACACAAATCGTGCGGGTCATATCAGAATGATAGCCCTTATATACGGCACCATAGTCCATTGTAACAAATTCCCCGGAATTTATCAACTTTTCTGTTGCAGTTCCGTGAGGAAGGCTGCCTCTTTTGCCGGAAGCCACAATCGTTGCAAAGGAAGGACGCTGAGAACCCTTCTGCCGCATGGCATTTTCCAGTGCAGCCGCCACATCGTTCTCAGAAATTCCCGGGCGGATATAGCTCAGGATATAGGCAAAGGCTTCATCGCCAATGTCCATGGCACGACGGATACACTGCAGCTCCTCCTCTGATTTGACCTGGCGCAGAAAGTCCAAATTGACGGACTGCTGAAATTCCGCAGCATTCAGCTTGGAGTGAATTGCCCTGTGCCAGCTGAAGCACAGGCTGCCTCCTTCAAAGCCGACAGCCTTCATGCCCTCTTTATTGATGACATCACTGACCTCTGTCAAAATACCGCGCAGATTCTTGTGCAGCTGGAAATCCGGTGCCTCCTGAACCGCCTGCTCCTCATAGCGAAAATCCGTCACAAGATATGCACATCCCAGTCCCGCCAAGATGAGCGTATCGTCACCGGTAAAGCCGCTGAAATAATGGATATTTTCAGGCTTGCTGATGACCACGCCGTCTAGATGCTGTTCCTTTAAATAATCCCGTAATCTGTCCAATCTGTCTCTGTACATAAACACACCTTTTATTCTTCGGCCTGCAGCTTTTTGATCGCTGTAAACATGGCCGCACTGTAGCTGTCAACGCCAAAACCCAAAATCTGACCCATGACCACCGGAGCAATCACAGACCTGTGCCTGAATTCCTCCCGCGTGTGCACATTGGAGATATGCACCTCAATAACCGGCACCTCCACAGATGCAATCGCATCCCGCAGAGCGATACTGTAGTGGGTAAAGGCACCTGCATTCAAAATGATAAAATCAATTGCCTGCTCCGGCGCCTGCTGTATCCTGTCAATCAGCCCTCCTTCATAATTGGACTGGTAGAACTCTGTTTCCACACCTGCTGCCGCTGCCTGCTCCCGCAGCATCGCATTGATATCCTGCAAGGTAGTGCTGCCGTAAATTTCCGGCTCTCTGGTGCCAAGCATATTGAGATTTGGTCCGTGCATCACAAGAATTTTGTTCATCCTGCATTACTCCTTTATCAAACATCCCTGCGCAGTATGGCATAAGGCTCCACAGGGTGCTCCATCCTGATTTTGACGCGCTGCTGGGGATGCGGTGCCACATCAATTGCCTCTCCCTGGTCATTATACATCTCCTGCAAGATCTGACGGCAGCCTGGCAGCTTCGGCTGAAAAATCTCCAGCTCCTGCCCCAGCTTCATATTATTGCGCTGCTCCACCACGGCAAAACCAGTCGCAGAATCATAATCCAGCACCAGGCCTACGAAATCCGAGGTCTGGGTATAGCTGGAGGTCCCGTAGATCTGATCCTTATCGGTCGGACGCCCATAATAAAAGCCTGTAGTATAAGCGCGATGGGAAACCTTGTCCAGCTCCTCCAGCCAGGACTGCCTGACAGTAAATCTGTCCGGAGCCTCGCAATAGCTGTCAATAGCCTCACGATATGCCTTGACAACGCTCGCCGCATAATGGACACTTTTCATGCGTCCCTCGATTTTCAGGCTGTCTACGCCGCTTGCAATGACATCCGGCAGATATGGCAGCAGGCACATATCCTTGGAATTGAAGATATATGTCCCTCGCTCATCCTCCAGCACTGGAAAATACTGCCCTGGACGCTTTTCCTCCACCAGCGCATAATTCCAGCGGCAGGGCTGGGCGCAGCTGCCCCGGTTGGCGTCACGCCCGGTAAGGTAATTGCTCATCAGGCATCTGCCGGAATAGGAAATGCACATCGCACCATGTACAAACATCTCCAGCTCCACAGAGCATTTTTCCCGGATTTCCCTGACCTCCGCCAAAGACATCTCGCGTGCCAGCACAACGCGCTTTGCTCCCAGCTCTGCCCAGGCATTTACCGCAGCCCAGTTGGTATTGTTTGCCTGGGTACTGATATGCAGCTCCACATCAGGAGCATACTGCTTCGCCATGGCAGCAACGCCTAAATCCGCCGCCAGTACCGCATCTGCCTGGATCCTGTTCAAAAACTGCAAATATTCCGGCAGCCTGCCTATATCGTCATTATGAGGAAAAATATTCACGGTTACATAAACCTTTTTCCCCAGGCCATGGGCAAATTCTATCGCTTCCTTCAGCTCCTCATGAGAAAAATTGCCGCCGAAGGCGCGCAATCCAAAGGCCTTCCCACCCAGATATACCGCATCCGCGCCGTAGAGCAGTGCCATTTTCAGCTTTTCCATATTTCCCGCCGGAGCCAAAAGCTCAGGTTTCTTCATTCTGTTCAGCCTCCAAAAAATCTCTTTTCTTCACACGCTGGCTGACTGCCAGGCCATCTCCATTTTCATGGATTTCCGTCTTGAATTCGCCGCTCTCTGTCACCAGCCTGATATACTCCTGAAGGCGCTTCACAAGCGTCCTGAAACGCCGTGGTACTGGAACACCCCCTCTGACATAGCCTCTGAACAGCACATTATCCGCTATGATGACACCGTCCTCAGCCAGCAGCGGATAAATCTTCCTGAAATAATCAGGATATTGTCCCTTGGCCGCATCAATGAATACCAGATCAAATTTGCCGGTCAGCTCCAAAAGCCGCTTTCCGGCATCACCAGTCAAAATCCTTATATTCTTTCCGCAGCGGCTTCGGTCTGCAAAGCTGCGGGCGACAGCAGCCCTTTCCTCGTCCAGCTCCAGCGTGATGATTTCTGCAGCCTCCGCAGAATTTGCCGCAATATACAAGGTTGAATAGCCAATAGCCGTGCCGATTTCCAACACCCGCCCGGGCTTTTTGGCTGCCACGGCATTTACCAGCACCTCAAGGCCATTGGCATTGATGATAGGCACATGCCTGCTTTCTCCGTATTCCTTCATTTCTGCCAGCAGGGCAGAAAAATCTTCCTTTTCTGTACTCATTGGTTTTCCTTTATCTCACCTGTTCCACTAAATCTGTGTGCTCATCATAGGTATAGCCATAATGATTGTGTCCCTGGCGGTCTGCCACAAAATAAAGATAGTCCGTGTCCGCAGGATTCAGGACAGCCTCTATGGACGCCAGTCCGGGACTGGCAATCGGTCCGGGAGGCAGTCCGTAATTCTGGTAGGTATTATATGGAGAATCAATTTTCGTATCCGCGATAGTCAAATCCTCTTTGGCGTCCTGCAGCAAATACTGCAGGGTAGTATCCGTCTGCAGCGGCATATCAATGCGCAGACGCTTCAGAAAGACCTGCGCAATGATTGGTCTGTCCTCAGGATACCTGGCTTCCTTCTCCACCAGGGAAGCCAGCGTCACCAGCTCATATATGGACAGCCTCTGTTCCGCAGCCTTCCGGCGCAGCTCCAGTGTCAGCTTGGCATCGAACTCGTCCGCCATTTTCTGCATAATCTCTTTAGGGCCTACATCATTGGCAAAATCGTAGGTATCCGGAAATAAAAAACCCTCAATGCGGTAATCCGCTTCCGGCACAGCCTCAATGTAGTCATAAGGTGCAAAAGTTTTAGCCTCAGCCAGAAATTTCTTCTCGTCGACCAGTCCTTTTTCCGCAAAAATCCTGGCTACCTCCCGGATATTCAAGCCCTCGGGAACAGTCACACGCATTGCCGCAGAATGTCCGTTAATCAATACATTCAGCGCCTCTCCCGGCTGCATATTCTTCTGCAGGCCAAAAATCCCCACCTGAAATTTACTGTCTGCTCCGTTGAGCTTCACCGCCAGCCAAAATTTCAGCTTTGAGTCAATTATGCCGTTGTCTGCCAGCAATGTACCTATTTCATCCGAGCTCATCCCCGGTGCAACCCTCACATAGACAATATCACTGCCAGTCTTTTCAGTTCCGGCAGAATAAGTACAGCTAAAGCTGAGCATTACTGCAAAAATCAGCAGTACGACGCAGAGACATGCACCCGAAGCAATATAAGCATTGCGCTTGACCTTCCTCTTCACTTCTTCGCTGTCAGTCCTGGTATACAAAAATAATTTTTCCAGTCTGCCGGAAGCCTTAGCAGCCAGCTTTTCCTTTAACTCATTAAAATCCATAGCCCACCCCGCCTAAAGTCAATAAGTATATATATGATTGCAGATAACAGGCAATCCAAATCCGACCAGCAACGCCGTTTTTTATTATAGCACACCTGCGCCGTAACAGATTGCATATTTTGCAATTTTATTCTAGAATTCAATCCCCTGCTGCGCCTGGATTCCCTTTTGGAAAGGGTGCTTGACCAGCTTCATCTCTGTAACCATATCAGCCCTCTCAATCAGCTCCGGCCGAGCATCCCTGCCTGTCAGAAGCACATGCAGCTCCTGAGGCTTTTTGTCCAGCAGGGAAAGAACCTCCTCAATGGAAATCAAGCCGAATTTCACAGCATAATTGATTTCATCCAAAATAATCAAATCATATTTGCCTGAGGTCAGCTCTCCCGCTGCTGTATCCATAGCCTCCCGGGCAGCAAATATGTGCTTTTCCTTATCGGCATCCCCAGTCAGAAATCCCAGCCCCAAAGGCCTGATTTCAATCCTTCCGTCCAGCTCCCCCAGCCGCCGGATACTCTCAAGCTCACCATATTTCCAGCCGCCCTTGATAAACTGCAAAATCAGAATCCGCTGCCCGCTGCCCCAGGCACGCAGAGCCAGCCCCAATCCTGCAGTGGTTTTTCCCTTGCCGTCTCCTGTATTGACCATAATCAAGCCCCTCTTCATGCTGCTTCCTCCATTTCTCATATCAGTTCATAAGCCGTTCCAGCTTCTTGAAAACATAAAAGTACGCACCGACGACCAAAAATACCGTCACTGCCCAGCTGACAGGATACACCCTCATCAAGACCTCAAAGGCAGGTTCAGCGGCAAAAATCGTATAAATGTAAATGACCCTGAATACGCATACCCCTAAAAAACAGACGGCTGCCGGATAGAGAGAATACCCCACACCCCGCATGCCTCCGGAAAAGGTTTCAATCAGTACATTCAGCGCCTCAAAGGTCAAAATATAGCGTATGCGCAGCACAGCGTATTCGATGATTTCCGCGTCTGAGGTGAACATGGCAGACAGCGGCTGGGCAAAAAATGACATAGAAAGGCAGATGATGCTCGTAACCACGAAATTCATGCCCACGCACCAGCGCATAATCTGACGGCAGCGGACAAGATTCTTTGCCCCAAAATTCTGCCCGACAAAGGTCGTTGCCGCCTGAGAAAAGGCCGAGAGAATGAAAAATGCCGCAAATTCATAATTCAGGGCGATGGCAGAAGCTGCAATATACTCTGACCCAAGATTGTTGATGGCAATTTGGATAATGATATTGGATACGGAAAATACCATCCCCTGCAGACCTGCCGGCAAACCGATTTTGGCAATGTATTTCAGCACATTGCCGTCAATGCCCAATTTGCAGAAGCGGAGCTGTATCGGTCCCGTTTCTGTATACAGCCAGTACAGAATAAGCATGGAGCTGACAAAGGTCGCAACAACCGTTGCAATGGCCACTCCCTCTACGCTCATGTCCAATTCCAGCACAAAGAACAGATTCAGCGCCACATTGACACAGCCGGAAACCACCATGGCATAAAGAGGGCGCCTTGTATCTCCCTTGCTGCGCAAAATGGCCGAACCAAAATTGTACAGCAGCAGCAGAGGCACACCTGCCATCAAAATCTGCAGATAAAGCTCCGCCAAATCCAGGATTTCTGCCGGTGTATCAATGAGCACCAGAATATCCCTGCCAAAATTCACACCGATGATTGCCAGCCCGATGCCGCAGATAAAGGCGACCAGCAGAGAGGTATGGACAGCCCTGTTCAGCCGCAGATAATTTTTGGCACCGAAAAAATTCGCACAGACAACATTGGAACCGATGGACAGTCCTACCATGAGATTCAGCATCAAATTGATGACAATGCCGTTGGCCCCTACTGCCGCCAAAGCCTCTCTGCCGACAAACTGCCCTACAATTGCCACATCGGCTGCATTGAAAAGCTGCTGCATGATACTGGTCAAAGCCAGGGGAATGGCAAATTTCAGCACCTTATCCCCAATGGAGCCTTCCAGCATATTGATTTCAACCTTAGACAAAAAAGCATCTCCTATAAAAATTCACACTGCAGCAGTCTACGAGCCTGCTTCATAATTATCCATGATTTCAAAGGCCTGTGCCTCTGTCACCAGAATCTCCCTCGGCTTGCTGCCCTGAGGAGGGCCGACAATTCCCAGCTGCTCCATCGTATCCAAAAGTCGTCCGGCACGGCTGTAGCCGATATGATAGCGGCGCTGAAAGCTGGAGGCGGAAGCATTGTTGCTGGACATGGTCAGCTCCACCGCATCCCGGAGCAGCGTATCAATCTTGATTTTAGAGTCTCTGCCCTGCCCCGCATCATCAGCATCCTCACCGGATGACGCCTTATTGGTAAACTCTATGATTTCCTGATTTGCTTCCAGCTTGTGCCCCTGCCCCTTGATGTACTCAACCAGCAGCTCAACCTCTTTATCACTGACAAACGCTCCCTGGATACGGGTTGCCTTGTTGGCTTCCTGAGGCTTGAAGAGCATATCGCCCTTGCCCAGCAGCTTTTCTGCTCCCGCAGCATCCAGAATCGTACGGGAATCTATCTGTGAGGTGACTGCAAAGGAAATGCGGGAAGGGATATTGGCCTTGATTACACCCGTAATGACATTTACCGACGGCCTCTGGGTTGCCAATACCAGATAAATGCCCGCTGCACGCGCCTTCTGGGCGATACGGCAGATAGCATCCTCCACATCATGAGGCGCCACCATCATCAAGTCCGCCAGCTCATCTATAATAATCACGATAGATGGCAGCTGCTTCTCCGGCATATCCGCAAACAGCCGGTTGTAGCCTGCCATATTGCGCACTCCCGCCTGAGCTATCAGTCCATAGCGCTTTTCCATTTCCTGCACGGCCCAGTTCAGCACGGAAGCTGCTTTTCTGGAATCGGTAACCACAGGCACCATCAAATGCGGAATGTCATTATATACAGAAAGCTCCACCATCTTGGGGTCAATCAGAATAAACTTGACCTCTGTCGGCTTAGCCTTGAAAAGAATACTGGTTATCAGCGTATTGATGCACACCGATTTACCTGAACCCGTAGCTCCTGCTACCAGTAAATGAGGCATCTTCGCCAAATCGGCAAAAATCGCCTGGCCGCTGATATCCTTGCCAAGTCCTACCGTCAGTCTTGATTTGGCTGCCTCAAAGGCAGAATTCTCCAGCACCTCACGCAGCTGTACGCTTTCCAGATCTCGATTCGGCACCTCGATGCCGATAGCCGCCCTGCCCGGAATCTGTTCGATGCGCACGGCAGAAGCCGCCATATTCAGCGCAATATCATCTGCCAAACCGGTAATTTTGCTGACCTTGACGCCGGGAGCGGGCTTCACCTCATAACGGGTGACTGCCGGACCATGACAGGCGTTGAGAATCGACGCCTTGACCTTGAAATTGGCCAGCGTTTCCCCCAGGATCTTGGCGTTTGCGGCAATTTCCTGATTCAGGCTGTCGCTCATCACTCTGGCTTTTTTCCCCAGCAGCTGCAGGGGAGGCAAAATATACGGCGGCGGTGCAGGTACCCCTTCACCCTGAGGTGGTTCATCTGCCGCTCCCACCTTTGGAGCAGCAGGCTCCAGAGACGCCACTGCCCTGCCGACGGCTGCTGTAATTTCGTCAGCTGCTTCAAGGGCGGCATCTGCTGCATCATCTATATCATCCGTTATATCCTGAGCACTCTCGGGATAGGTAATCTCCATGTCATCAATGCCATAATCATATTCGGCATCCTGCACGATTTCCTGCGGCGCCATCTCCGATTCACAGCCTGACTCTGCCTCAGGCATATCGATCCATTCCTGTCCGGCAGCATCTCCGCTCGTATCATCTTCCACAAGCTCGGGCTCTATTTCGTCAGCTAAATCAAAGCCCTCCCATACAGGCAGCACTTCTACAGGCAGCACTTCCGCCATTTCGCCGGCCGCAGGATATTCTGCTTCCTCGCCGGCCGCCCTGCCTGAACAGGCTTCACTCTCCATGCAGCCTGCAGACACTTCCGGGGCTTCCAGCCCGGAAGCTTCAGCTTCGCCCATTGTCTGACTGCCTGCATCAGCTTCCTCCAGCCCCAGCTGGGCAGCCAGGCTTGGCAGTATTTCCGGCTCTGCATCACTGCAGAATTTCTCGCCAAAAAAATCCGCTGCCACAGGATTTGCTTCTACCAGCTCCTCCGCAGTAGCGGCACAGCTTCTGCCAGCAGCAGCTGCACGGGTTGCGGCAAATTCCTCTGTCACAGCGGCTGCCGGAGCAATGCTCTGCCTGTCTTTAGCTGCAGCTTTTTCTTCGGCTGCCAGCAAAAACGCAGAATCCTGCTCATAACGCTTCAGGAACTGCTTCCCCCGCAGCTTCCTGAGCTTATCCCCCACATCGCCCACATGTTCCTGGACATAGTCCTGCACCTGCTCTTTAGTTTTTTCACCTACCTCAACGGTTTTGTCATACACCACCGCTGTAGCTTTTTTGGCAGCATCTGCTCCCTTTTCAGCCTTTTCCTTCGTAGTGAGGATTCCCTGTGCCAGTGACCAGCTGGTCATGACCAGCATAGTCCCCAGCATACCTGCTCCCAGCAGGATAGGCGTACCGTCAGCCCCGACTACCTTGTGCAGCAAAATAGCAGCGCAGCCGCCCAGCAGACCACCGCCGTCCACCAAACTTTCAGGCAGGATTTCCTCTCCTGCCCTGACCATAATATGATGATAGAGTGCCATGGAACAGACAAAGAAACCGGCTCCGCCCAAAATTCTGGCATTGAACAGCAGCCTCTGGTGCCGCATGATATAATATCCCCCCGCAGCTGCCAAAGCTCCCGCCGCAGCAACAGCACCAATCCCAAAGAAATACTGGAGGAATTTGGCAAATTTCAGTCCGACAAAGCCTACATTCAGCCCTGCAAGCCCGCACAGGGAAATCAAACCTGCAGACACAAAAAACAGGCCCAGCAGCTCATAATTGCGCTGAGAATTATCCTTTTTCAGCTCGGTTTCCGAGGCCCGGATACCGGCAGCTTTTCTTCTGCTGGCCGAAGCCTTGGGAACACCGGCACTTCTTGTCCGCTTCTTTTGCAAATTCATCACCCTCGTATCCAATTTAAACACTTATTCTGTATTATAGCAGACTTTTTCCCATATTACAAAATTGTCAAAAAAAGAAAACCCCTGTAGCTTCCCATGGAAACTCAAGGGTTTTCTGCTGCTGCAGCTTTTCATTTCACGGCCTTCATCAGCCGATAATCTGCACTCTTTTTACCTCAAAGGCTTCCTTGAGTGCCGGAATGCAGTCCCGCTCCAAAAAGCTCCGCTGCAGGATTCCGCCGCTGACAATCAGCAGCACATCGTCCCGCCTGTTAAAGGTCTGTATATTGCTGAACGCCCTCTTGTATACCTCTTCATCCAGCAGCTCCCTGAGTTTGTCCACACCCTTCGCCAGCTCCGGACGCTCCTTCTTCATGCGCTCCGCAAAATCGCCGGCGGTCTCCGCACGCAGGTGCCCATTGCCGGTCAGATGATTTTTGTCAAACATGTCATTCCCTCCCTCTGCAGTTCATCAACATTTATGTCAGCTCAATACCGTGTATCCCCGGAAGTGAGCGAAGAGCATCCGTAATATCAATATTTTTCTGGTGCCCCGCATTGACTATCACCATTTCAATCACCATAACGGCATCCCCCTCCTGGATGTGTACAGCGTACTCCTCCCGCACCTTGATTTTTGTTATCTCAATATCTATCCCTGCCAGGCATTCACTGATGCTGTGAAGCTGAGACGGATTGCTGTCAGTCCTGAGCACAAGCTGCATGATATTTGCGTGATTGGACCAGATGAACTCCCAATGGCTGAGAGTTCCAACGGTTATGACAACAAGAATCGTGGTCATAACCGCTTCCGTATAAAAGCCTGCTCCTACAGCAAGCCCTACACCTGCAACTACCCAAAGACAGGCCGCGGTAGTAAGGCCTGTAATGCTGAGCCCCTCCTTCATGATGGCACCGGCACCCAAAAAGCCGATGCCGCTGACTACCTGTGCCCCAAGACGCGCGGGGTCAGCATTGGTCATGCCTTCTACCTGCTTGTAAATATCATAGGACAGCATCATAATCAGGCACGAGCCAAGGCACACCAGCATATTGGTGCGCAGCCCCGCGGATTTGCGTCTGGACTGCCGCTCATAACCAATCATACCGCCCAGCACGCAGGCCAATGCCAACTGCAAAAATTTTTCGATTACATCATACATCACTGCATCACCTGCTCTAAAAACATTTAGTTTACATTATAATATTACCTTGACAAAAATACCACCTATTTGTGCTATAATATTTGATAGTGTATTATAAAAAACAATTTCAGGAGGTTTTTTATGGAAAGCAGAAAGCATCTCGCCATTGAAAAGCACAACCTTGGCTACAACTGTGCCCAGTCGGTGGCACTTACCTATGAAGATTTGACAGACATCTCTCCGGAGCATCTGTTTAAGCTCACCGAGGGCTTTGGCCTGGGCGGAGGAAACATGCAGGGAACCTGCGGTGCAGTCAGCGGTGCCATCGCCCTGACAGGTCTGCTGAACAGCTGCGGAGATTTGGAGCATCCATCCACCAAAGCCCAGACCTATGCCATGACCCGGGAAATCCTTGACAAGTTCAAAGAGCAGAACGGTTCTGTACTCTGCCATGAGCTGAAAGGCGCAGGCACAGGAAAAGTCCTTCGCTCATGCCCTGACTGCATCATGGATGCCTGCGAGCTCTTTGAAAGCCTTTATGAAGCGAAGCTGAAGAAATAAGCACAGGCTCTGAACCCAGCAGCAGCGGTACCTTTGCCTGTATCGCACTGCACCTGTCCCGGGGGATTTACAGTGTAAATCTCTCGGGCACTTTTGTTTGCAGA
>JAQUZO010000050.1 GCA_028691285.1 Anaerovibrio sp.
GCATCATAAACACCATCACCAAAGAAATGTGAACGGTCATTAAATGGAATCATCACCTCATCAGGAGTACCAATCTTTCCATCATAGTAAGCTAATTCTTTAAACATATAATCACCTCATAAGCAAAATTCTAAGGCATTTTGTTTTTCACAGCTATTACTATAACATATATCTAGTCATTTGGCTATATTTTTTCCAGAAGAAAATTGTATACATTGCAGCCAAAAACCTCACGATATTTTCTGTATACTTCCCCTTACTGTCAGTCTGCCCGCCACCGGATTTTCTGCTCCAGCGGACAGCAGATTTTCGTCACCGTCCGCTGCCTGGCAGGCAGTGCTTTTGGCGGAAATGTAAGTAAAAGTTGTACAAATAGCCTTGACAAGTTTCTGCTCATAAATTATATTTAAAAAGGTATCAGCCATAGATGACAAACAGCAGGAGCTGATGCCAGAGCCACTGAGGAGCGTCTTTGGCTTTTGCAGGACATGTTCATAGCGAGGGACCCCGTGTTTCGGGTTGAGAGGGAGCTTTGGAGCTTCGACCGCCTTTTACTGGTATTGCTGTGATGTTGTCTGCATTTTGATATGAATATGTACTTCACTCTTCCGGCGATACCATGCCGATTTTTCATTATTGAAAGGAGTGGAGTTTTTTTATGGATTCACACAAAAAACTGCTGCGCATGGTCTTTATGTCCATGATGATTGCCCTGGGAGTCGTTATTTCCCCGATTCTGAGAGTTGAGGGCATGTGCCCCATGGCGCATCTCATCAATATTACCTGTGCCGTTATGCTCGGACCGCTGGAAGCCTTTATCTGCGCCCTGCTCATCGGCATCATCCGCATGGCGGTCATGGGCATCCCGCCGCTGGCCATCACCGGAGCGATCTTCGGCGCTGCACTTTCGGGTATTTTATATCGTGCCAGCAAGGGCAAGTTGATTTTTGCCTGTCTGGGAGAGGTAATCGGCACAGGCATCATCGGTGCTGTCATTTCCTATCCCGTCATGGCTCTCCTGTGGGGCAGAAGCGGCCTGACCTGGATGTTCTATGTACCGTCCTTTATTGCCGGTACCCTTATCGGCGGCACCATTGCCTTTATCCTTCTCTCCGTAATGAAGCGCAATGGGTCTCTGCGCAATATTCAACAAAAATTAGGAGGCAACACTTATGAAAGCTCTGTGCAAAAATGATTTACTGCCTGTTTTTTCCCCCCTGCTGAATTATATCCAGCAGGAAGCACCTTTGATCCACTGCATTACCAATCCTGTTTCCATCAATGACTGTGCCAATATCCTCCTGGCCCTCGGTGCGCGTCCTATCATGGCAGAGCATCCCCAGGAGGCGGCTGAGATTGTCAGCCTCGCCAAAGCCCTGGCACTCAACCTTGGCACAATCACCGACGGCAGCATGGCTGCCATGCTGATTGCCGGCCGTACGGCCCATGAGAAAAATATCCCCATCATCATAGATTTGGTCGGCGTTGCCTGCAGCACCCTGCGCATGAATTTTGCCCAGCAGCTGCTGCAGGAGACCCGCCCAGATGTCATCAAGGGAAATATCTCCGAGCTGCGCGCCCTGCTCGGCCTGCCTGTTACAGAAGGCATGGGTGTCGAAGCCGGTCAGAAGGAAATGGTCACCGCGGAAAATGCCGCTGAATATGCAAAAATCTTCACAGAAAAAGCCAGGGAACATCATACTGTTCTCCTGGCTACAGGCCCGATAGATTTAGTTGTCTCCGAGGACAGCTCCTTCATGCTCAGCAACGGCACCAACGCCCTCGCGGCAATTACCGGCACAGGCTGCATGACCAATGTTCTTGGCGCCGCCTGTCTGTCCGCCGCTCATCATCTGCACCGCCCAGCGGCAGAGGCAGGCATCATGGCCTGCCTGCTGCTTGGCATTGCCGCAGAAAACATCCATCAGGTCTTCACTGACTGCGGTCCCGGCAGCTTCCATGCTCAGCTGATGGACAGCATCAGCAGGCTGGATGCCGCAGCCCTGGCCGACAGGGGCAGGGTTCAGTCCATCAGCCTGGCTAATGCCTGAATCTTTCCCCGGATATCCTCTGCTCCGGTGATTTCAGAAACTACGCACACCTGAGCTGCGCCAGCCTCCTTCACCAGCTGAATATTGTGTTCCTTGATGCCGCCAATTGCCACCAAAGGCAGGGCGGCATTTTTTTTGGCATATTTTACATATTCCAGTCCTACAGGAAGTGCCTCCGCCTTGGTCTGAGTAGCATAGACAGGCCCTACGCCCACATAGTCAATGATATTTCCCAGCGCATTGGCAGCCTGCAGCTCCCCTGGCTCATGAGTTGACCAGCCGATTACCTTATCAGGGCCCAAAAGTGCCCGCACTGCCTCAGGCGGCAGGTCATCCTGACCGATATGCACTCCGTCTGCATCTACAGCCAGAGCCAAATCCACAAAATCATCAATAACGAAAGCAGCCTGGTATCTGCGGGTCAGCTCCCGCAGCTTCCTGCACTCATCATAGCGTGCCAGGCCGCTCTTGGTCTTTTCCCGATACTGTACAAAGCGGATACCTGCCTCCAGCATAGCCTCCACCACTTCAAAATTACTCCTGCCGCCTGACAGCTCCTCCGCGGTAATGCCATAAATAGGAAAACTCTTAAAACAGGCCATAGCCTCCTGACGATTCATGCTGTGCCACTCCTTTATTTCAATCAAGCCTCTGCAGGGCTTCTGCAATCAATCTTACCTGAGGCGCAATCGTCCTCAGCTCCAGCGTCTCCTTCGGTGAATGGATATCATTGTTATTGGTACCGACAGACACTACATCCATTTCAGGATTACGCTGCAGATGCCAGCTGCATTCCAGTCCGGCATGAATGGAGCTGACCCGCATCGGACGCCGATTCTGCTCCTCAAAGATCTGCTGCATGATTTTTGCCAGCCTGCTGTCTTTTCTTTCCTGCCAGCCGGGAGAAATTGTCCCCAGTGCTGTCTTAAAGCCTGTCAGACTGCCCAGCGCCTCCGCCCTGGCATAATACTCCCTGATGCTCTCCCCGCGGCTGGAACGCGGCATATACTGCACCATAAGCTCATGCTGTACCGTGTCAGTTACCGCTACGCCAATATTAGCAGAGGATTCCACCATTCCCGGACAAAGCTGGGACATGGCAGACACGCCGTTTGGCAGACAGATAAGCAGATCGATCAGCCGATTGCCCGTCTCAGCATCCATGCACTCAGCCTTTGCCGCTGTTTGAGACAAAACGAGGGTCGCTTTCTGCTCCGTATCTCCGTAAATCCCCATGAAGTGCTCAAAGGCTTCATCAAGCAGCTCCTCCACAGCTTCGGCAGTCTCCTCCGCAAAGAACACCGCCTCTGCTCTGCCCGGTATAACATTCCTGGCTCTGCCACCATCCAGAGCTGCCAGCTGAAAGCCTGCAAGGTGTTTTCGGAGAAAATCCAGACAAAAGGCCATCGCCTGGATGGCATTGGCTGTGCCGCAGCCGATCTCTTCTCCTGAATGTCCGCCCTTCAGCCCCTGCAGCGTCACGGTATAGGCAGTTCCCGGTTCACTGTATGCAGCGGCAAAATATGGCCTGACAAAGCTGATTTCACCGCTCCCTGCGCTGCCCACGGTCAGCATATCCCAGTCCTCTGAATCGCAGTTGATAAGATATTTTACATCCTGAAAATGCTGTGCTGCCAAATTGCGGGAACCGGTCATGCCGCTTTCCTCATCTGTAGTAATAATCGCCCGTAGCGGCCCATGAACGGAGAGATTTTTCATGATATAAATAATGATGGCAATGCCTATGCCGTCATCCGCTCCCAGGCTCGTCCCGGCAGCATGGAGCAGCTCCCCTTCACGCACCAGGACGATAGGGTCATGCAACGGATCATAGTCAATGCCATCCTCTGCTACGCATACCATATCCATGTGCGCCTGCAGCACTGTCAGGGGCTTTGTCTGCCAGCCATCAGATGCAGACAAAGCTGCAATGATGTTGCCTGCCTCGTCCTGGATTACTCGGCAGCCCATATCCGTAAACAGCCGATATAAATAATCGCTGACTTCCTTTTCATGTCCTGACGGACGGGGAATCTGTGCTAACTGGCTGAACTCTGCCAGCACTCCCTCAATGATGTCGGCTTCCCCGATAGCAGCAAAATCCTTCATAGCCTTAAATCTCCTCGACAATCTTTTTAAAATCCTCCGGCTGAGGAGCCTGCACTGAAATGAGCTCCCCTGTCACAGGATGGACAAATTCCAAAGCAGCTGCGTGCAGTGCCTGGCGCTTTATCAAGGAGCTACCCCTGCCATACATCCTGTCCCCCAAAACAGGGTAGCCGCAATGGGCAAGATGGACACGAATCTGATGCGTGCGCCCCGTCGCCAGCTGCAGGGACAGAAGGCTGCAGGAAGCACCCTCCTGCAAAATACGGAAATGGGTAACTGCCTGCTGTCCATCCTCTGCTATGATGCGCCGGTTAGGCTGCAGAGGACTTTTGCCGATAGGCAAATCTATTACCCCTTCCGGATATTTTTCCTGCAGGCTGCTGCCCAGGCCGCAAATGACAGCCTGATAGCAGCGATGGAGCTTTCCCTCAGACAGCATCGTCTCCAATTTTGTCTGAACCGCACCAGATTTGGCAAACAGCACACAGCCTGTGGTATCCCTGTCCAGACGGTGGATGGCACGAATAGTGACCAGCTCACCTCTGGACTTGAAATAATACGCCAAATAGTTGGCAAGGGTACCGGATTTGGTGTGTCCTGCCGGATGCACCACCATCCCCGCTGGCTTATTCAGGACAATCACATCTCTGTCCTCATACAGAACCTGTACCTCGCCCTCCTCAGGAGCAACACCATAGCTGCTGTCCTTGAACTGACGCACCGCCACCATATCCCCTGCCTTCACCGTGCGCTTGGTATGGGCACTGATGCCGTTCACATATACACCCTTGCTGAAAAACAGCTTCTGCCGCTGCCTGGCTGATACCAGCATGATATTTTTTACATAGTCCTCAAGTACCATGCCATCATATCTGTCTGCCACAATATATTTTTTCAGACTGGAATTTCTTTCCTTGGCTTTTCTCTGCATTATCTTCCTCCATAGCTTCATAGCTTTACTGTCTATTATAGCATAAAAAAGCCCTGCCGTAAGCCTTGATATATTTATCGCGGCAATACCCTGTTCAGCCTTGCACCAATCAGGGCTGCCGCTGCCGCTTTGATCAAATCTCCCGGAATAAAGGAAAACATCGCCATCGTCATGGCCTGCCACATTTCTATTCCCAGCACAAACATCAGGTAGGCAATGCCAAAAATGTAGGTCAGCGGAAAGGCTGCTCCTATAAGTGCCAGCAGATATCTTTTCCAGTCACAGCTTTTCCCCTTCAGGAAGCTGGCTCCCACATACCCCAGCAGAAAGCCGGGGAAAAATCCCCCGCTGGGGCCCAGCAGCTTGCCGATGCCCCCCTGACCGCCTGAAAATACCGGTACTCCGGCAGCTCCCAGCAGAATCCACGCCAGAATAACTACTGCCGTCTGCCTGGGCGGCAAAATCAGGGCTGTTACCCCTAATGCCAAAGTAGTGGCAGTCACCAGGACCGGTGAAAATGGCGTAGGAAAGGCGATATAGCCTCCTATGCTTATCATGGCAACACACATGGCCATCTTCGCCATAGCTCTGGTTCCAAACAATTTGTCATTCATTCTCAACACCCCAAACTCTAATTTTTGCAGAAATACCTGCTGCAGCTTTCGTTAATCAAATTATATATTATAGTTGACCATTTGTACAGGGCGCAAAAAAATCCGCCGCATTCCTGCAGCGGATTCTCCGATTTTCAGCTTAAAGTGTCTTGCCGCTGAGAAGCGCATAGGCTTCCTTGTACTTGGCAATGGTCTTGGCAATGATTTCCTCCGGCAGAAGATAGTCGCTGTCCGGATTTGCCTTCAGCCAATCTCTGACAAACTGCTTGTCATAGGACGGCTGGGACTTGCCTGCCTCATAGCCCTCCACAGGCCAGAAGCGAGAGCTGTCAGGTGTCAGCATCTCATCACCGATCATAAAAGTGCCGTTTTCGTCAATGCCGAATTCAAACTTGGTGTCAGCAATGATAATGCCATGCTCACGGGCATACGCTGCACACTTCTTGTAGACAGCAATCGTAGCATCACGCATCATGGTCATGTATTCCAGACCCTTGCCCGGAAATTCCTTCTCGACATATTTTACGCCCTCTTCAAAGCTGACATTGATGTCATGGTCGCCCAGCTCCGCCTTGGTGCTTGGGGTAAAGATTGGCTCCGGCAGCTGCTGGGATTCCTGCAGCCCCTCCGGCAGCTCAATGCCGCAGACAGTACCGTCTGCCTGATAGCTTTCCCAGCCGCTGCCGGTAATGTAACCGCGCACAATGCACTCCATAGGCAGCATCTGCAGCTTTTTGCACAGCATGCTGTTGCCGCGGAACTGCTCCTGCTGGAAAAATTCAGGCATATCCTTATTATCAACGGAAATCATGTGGTTCGGTACAATATCAGCAGTCAAATCAAACCAGAATTTTGACATCTGGGTAAGGACCTCACCCTTTTGGGTAATCTTGTTCTTCAGGATATGGTCAAAGGCAGAAATACGATCAGTAGCTACCATGATGATGCTGTCACCCGCATCATATACCTCACGAACCTTGCCTGATTTGAACGGCTTATACTCTTTCATAATTTCCTCCTGTGTAATTCATAAAATCAGCACCTCAATGCACTATAAATAATATCACACAAAAAATATAAGTACAAGCCTGTTTTGCAAGCCTGACAAGTCAATCCAAAACCAGATTGAAATAGCCTCTGCGCGTGAGGCGTGTGCTTTTCAGGCTCTCCGGCAGCCAAACCATGCCATCCGGCAGGCGGTATTCAAAATTGAACATCCTTGGATGCTCAGGATACTTTGCCTGAAAGCGGCGAATCAGTACCGGCAGCAGCTGCGGCAGACGGCACAGCTCCAAAGTGGTCTCCACGATGCGCATTGTATCTCCGTCCACGGTGTACATAACCAGCTCCCGCCTGTCCCCCTCCTGCAAAAGCAGGGATTCACCCAGCTGAAAGGCCGCATGCTCCATAGCGTACGCAATATCCTGCTCCAGCCATGCCACATAGCCCGGCCCCTGCCATTTGGCATCCCGGACTGCCTTATAATCAGCAGGCGAAACAGGGCACAGAACCGGTTCTGCCGCTTCTGTCTCCCTGGCCGGCTGCAGCACATAGAGCTTTCTGTCATAAACTGGCTGAAAGCCTCTTTTCGCATAAAAAATCCGCAGATCAGGTGCCGCCGGGCTCAAAAGCAGCGGCTTGCCCCAGTGTCTTTTGGCAAAATCCAGCAGCCTGCTGGACAGGCCCTGTCCCTGGTATTCCGGCAGGGTAGCCACGGCATAAACATAATAGCCCTCAAGATTGCCCACGCTGGTCTGGATATCCGCAGGCAAAAAGCTCGCCATGGACACAGCCCTGCCCTCACGATAGATGACCAGCATGTTCAGCTCATTCATACGGTTCTGAATATAGAAATCTATAAAATCCTCACTGTCCCCAAAGCACTGCTCCCACATGGCCTTGACAGCCTCTCTGTCCCTGACTGGGTCAGCCATGACCACCTCACTGGTTTCCGCCGCATATTTTTTCAGCAGCAGCTCAGGATAATAGGACAGCTTCGCCTTCCTCAGCCCGACATCCCCCATATCATCCTCCCGGTTGACATACTCAAAACCTTCAGCCGTATGCTGGATAAACTGCTGGTTGATCATCGGATAGGCTCCATGAACCTCCGGAAAAGCCTTTTCAAAATGAATCAGTATAGTATTGGAATTCAGCGGCTCTCCCATGGTAAAGGCAACAATGTCACCATGCTGGCGCAGGATGCCGCCCTTCAGGCCCAGCGCCTCATAGTTGGCAAATGCCTCCTCCAGCACAGAAAATTCATTTTCCATATCCTCATTCCATTTTTCCTCACGGGAACAGATCCAACTGTGCGCCATAAAGCGGGTTTCTGCCAGATTTTCCCTGGTAATCGGCTCATAGCTCCAGTCCTCATCATCCTTGAAGCGGGCAATGTGGTTGCGCTTTTTCTGCATTTTCTTGCCCCTGAGGCCGGCCAGCTTTTCCCGGCTGTATACATAATCATAAAAATCCCTGTTGGAATCAATGATGAACTGCCCTGGAAACCAGTCCAGCAGCATCTGCCGCTCCCTGGCCACAATCGGTTCGATATGCAGCGGAATCTGCTCCCTGCGGCACAGCTCCAGCATAACCTCCAATGCCCCCCGCTTGTCTCCTGCTCCGAGAGGGAAATAATAAGTCCAATAGGGCACGCTTTCATTCATGGTCTTAAAAATACATCTGAAAACACAGCATCCCTTGATATCAGCTGCCTGCGCCCTATAGAGCTTGCGGTACAAAAATATCGTGACAAAGGACCGTTCACAGCTGTTATCATCATCCTCTGCCAGTCTGGCTTTGATCCATTCTCTGTCCTCGAGCCTGATTTCGCGAAAATTATAGTCATTCATATTTGTTACCTGCGTATATTCTAACCAAATTATCAATATCTCCTTACACTTGTGCCATTATAGCACACTTTTATGAAAAGTCCCTAGGTAAATCCCACCTTATGCGGATAAAATCTCCTCAGATTGCCAAAAGCATATTTCTCTGCTAGAATGATATCAAATAATTCCATACCAGCTGCTTGTGTATTTCAATGACTGACAGGAGGGTACTGTATGTATTTTAAAATGATCCATGAGAACTATAATGTGGCAGATCTGGCGCAATCCATGCGATTCTACGAGGAAGCCCTGGGACTGAAGGAGGTTCGGCGCAAGGAAGCTGCTGACGGTTCCTTCATCATCGTATACCTGGCAAACGAGCACTCTGATTTCGAGCTGGAGCTGACCTGGCTCAGGGATATGGATAAACCATACAATCTGGGAGACTGTGAATTCCATCTTGCCTTCCGTACCGATGACTATGAGGCTGCCCATGCCAAGCACAAAGCCATGGGATGTATCTGCTATGAAAATCCTAAAATGGGCATTTACTTCATCACTGATCCTGACGGATACTGGCTGGAAGTTCTGCCGCCAGTAAAATAAGCTCCAAAGACAGACAAAAGTCGAAACGCATCTGCAAATGATGAGTTTCGACTTTTTTGTGCCCTTTTCGTACAATATATTTTTATACAAAGCTTTTCTGTAAAATATGGGCAAATTCCTCTGTAAAACAGCCGGATCTTGTTTTTTTCCAAAAAAGGCAGTAATTGCGCATAGCCTGTTCCCTGCCATGATAAAAAGGGATGCGGCGAACCGCACTGCCAGCATCCACAGCCTGGTTGTTTCCGTCAAGGGGCAGAAAGCCCTGGCCGCCTGTTACCAGCAAATGTGCTTCTTCCAGATTTTCTGCATACAAAAATTCTCCCTGGATTCCCATCACTGTTTGATAGTATTCCTGCTCAATTTTTCGCTGCTCCCTGGAAGCAATCAAAATACAGGGAATATTCTTCATTTCCTTTGCCGTGACGGAAGCGAGCTTTGCCAGGGGATTGCCGGCTGGTACCTCAATGCACATACCGCTGGTCCGCAAAATCAAATTGACATACTCATCAGAAAAAGCTCTCCGCTGGTCATTCAATACTAAATCGACAGCTTCATCACGCAGCCAGGCAAACAGTTCCTCGTGGTTGCCGTAAGAAAACTGGACCGAGACATGGGGATATTTTGATGAAAACTCCCCCAACGCAAGGTAAACCTCTCTGCTGCTGTAGCTGCGCAGGTATCCGATTCTCAGCACGGCAGAGTCACCGCGGGCTATTTTTTCAGCTTCCCTGCACAGCTGTGCATAATCAGCTATTAAAATCAGGCTTTTTTTGTAAAAATAATCCCCGGCGGGAGTTAAGACGAATTTCCGGTTTTTACGGTCCAGAAGCTGAAAGCCCAGTTCGCCTTCCAGCGATTTTAGCTGCTGGGAAATGGCTGACTGAGAAATATGACATTCTGCTGCCGCCTCTGAAAAGCTGTTATTTTGTACAACCGCCTGGAAATATTTAATTGACTGGAGCAATGCTATCCCTCCCTGCTTCTGTTTGCTGAACCGGCAGGAATGAAAAGAGACTACCTGCAGGTCAAGCCGTCAGTAGTCCCTCTCAGGTGCAATATTTAAAACGGTATATCCTCATCTACAGGCTTGCCGAAGCTGTCCGAGGTGCCAAAAGGAGAGCTTCCGGCACTGCTGCTGCCTGCACTGCCGCCGCCGCCAAAGCCGGCATTGCCGCTGTCATAGCCGCCGGACGGTGCAGGCGCACCGCCTGTATCATTGCGGCTGCCGCAAAACTCAAAGTTTTCTACGATGACCTCGGTCACATAGCGCTTATTGCCGCTCTTATCGTCGTAATTGCGCACCTGCATACGACCCTCAACCAGTACCTCACGGCCCTTGAACAAATAACGGGCAAAGGTTTCCGCAGAAGCGCCCCAGATAACCAGCGGAATAAAATCTGCCGGCTGGTCCTTGCCCCAGCGGTCTACAGCAATGGTAGCCTGAGCCACGGATTTGCCGCTGGGAGTGGTACGCAAATCTACATCACGAGCCAAACGACCCTTCAAAATAACCTTATTCATTCACAATCCCCCATTCAATATGGTCCAAAACCTCTATTTACAGAGTCTATCATATCAAAAAACCAGGAAAAATGCCAGCCTTTCTCCTTAAAACCGAAAAAATATTCGCCTTATAAATATATATGTTTTTACAGATTACATATATGGATAAGCATGGCGCCGGCTCCCATAAGTCTCCAAGAAGCTGTCTGTACCAAAAAGAATCCGCTAAAACTTACTATGCCCGTTTTTGTTTATATACATATTCTGGTCTGCTCTGTTGAGCACAAAGGCCACATCCTCGGTTCCGTCATAAACAGCATCTCCCATAGAAACAGAAGGCAGAAAAGGATATTGCCTCCTTACCCTGGAAAGATTTCTCTCCAGCGACCGCCTCAGCTGCTCTATGCTCACCTTCTTCTGCACGCCCTTGTGAAGGATCAGACAGAACTCATCGCCGCCCAGCCTGTAGATGTAGCCCACGCCGCCGAAGCTCTTGCGCAGGCATCTGGCCACCTGCTGCAGCACCAAATCTCCAATATCATGCCCGTAGGTATCATTTACTTCCTTGAATTTATTGACATCAAACATCACAATTGTGGTGGGATAGTCCAGCTTTTTCAGATGATTGTTATAACTGCGCCTGTTCAGCAGCCTGGTCAGCGGATCAGTCTGCACCGTGATTTCCACAAAATACAGGTAAAACAGCACGCTGGCAATAGATACAGATAAAAAGGTCGTATAGAACTCTCCGGCAAATTCATTCATCCCCACTCCGATAGTCAGGGACACGATGCTGAAAAGCAGCAAAAGTCCATTGCAGTTCTG
>JAQUZO010000002.1 GCA_028691285.1 Anaerovibrio sp.
GCATCATCATGATGATGTGCATAGGCTACCTTGTTGCACCCCTGTTCCCTGGCATAGCGGTTGACTGCTCCCCGGCGAAAAAAAGCACAGGTATAGCATGGATCCTTGCCGCCCTGAGCCTCGATAGCCCCGGCAATATCCACGGCAAAGCTCTCAAAGGGAATCCCCAGCTCCTCCATGAAGGCAGCAATGCGGGCCGTATCAAAATCATCTGAAAACATCGTATCCACCGTCAATGCCCGCAGCTCAAATTTTTTTTGCAGGCGCTTCTGCATCATCGCCATGGCATAAGCCATAAAAATGCTGTCTTTGCCGCCTGAAATACCCAGCAATATCCTGTCTCCATCCTCTATCATGGCAAATTCAGTTATCGCCCGCATCATTTTACTGAAATACAATTGGGGCAGTACGAATTTCATCCTGCGTCAGCTCCTCTCAGCCGCATATTGATACCCAAATAAAAAAGGAGTCAGTCCCACACCAACTCCCCGAATCCACAGCCTGAAAAGCAGCCTTATTCTGATTCCTCTGCATCGCACATCTCTTCGTATACCGCCTGCACAGCATCGAACTCCTCATCAGTAGGATCGACATATTCGTCCTCGCCATTCTCGTCCTTGACAATCTTGGCAATAATTACATTCTCTTCCTCTTCAAAGGCTTCGTCGTTCTCGACATTCAAGCCTATCAGCAGCGCAAAATCCATACCGTTCACAGGAATAATCATTTCCTGCTGATAGTACAGAGAATTACCCGCCTCATCCTTGAACTCTACCACAATATTCTCATCATCCAAAATTTCTTCGCTCATAATACACCCCACATTCTATATTGATTACAAATTCAGCTATGTGAATTGTAACTTACTTTATGCCGCCTTGTCAATTATATATCATCCGTTTCTGTCCCTGCCAGATTTTTGCTCCTGTAATAGGCAACCACCTTCATCATAAAATCCAAAGCAGTTTTTACGACAGGATTCGTCTCAAAATAATCAATATGTCGGGAAAATCTGTTGTTTACCACGATATACAGAAGCTCCAGCTGCTTGATTTTTTCCTTTTGGCTGGTAACGATTTTGTCAAAGACCTCCAGCGTCGTCACAAAGTCATACAGAAATGGCACAGACAGCTTGGTACTGCGCATGGATACGCCGATGCCCGGTATATCCGCCACCAGCTGGCAAATATACTCATCCTTTTCCTGCTGACCGTTTTCCACCGCCCGCAAATCGTGCATGAGACAGTTATTGTGGGCAATACTGTTCCTGAGGTTGCGCACCGAATAAAAATACTGCGGTTCCACATGCTTTTGATTATACCTGCTGTAATAAAATTCGTAGAGCAGAATCAGATTGCTGAAGGTCAGCACCTCAATGACATTCCAGACGGCAAAATGGTCATGGTATTTATCGATAAGACCCGCTGTATAAGGCGCTTTCTGCCTTTCAATCTCTCTTGCCAGCCAGGGATGTTTTTTGAACAGATCTCCGACTATTTTGTAGCCGTCCTCCCGCTTGTTTTTTTCCAGAGACCCCAGCAGCCTGATTTTGGTGTAATGCTCCACATCAATGACAATGGAAAACAAAACGCGTCTTATATATACATCCAGCAGAGAAAGCTCCTTGAGATATGCAAAATCCAGATTGACATACTGCCCAAGCCGCTCACCGGTTGTGTATTTACTGTAATTGCTGGCGTAGAACTTCAAGCGGAAATAATAAGTGTGATTGGTCAGAAATTCCTTTGCCTTTTTCTCATCAATCAGATTGAAGGTGATTCCCTTACTCTTCATCTGCTGAATCTGTCCATCTATGTTAAACTTTTCCCTCGGCATATATTCACATCCTAACAGTAGACAAGCCTTTTATTTCATACGGTCTGCCAGCATATCTGCCGCCGCCAAAAGCCCTGCAATCATTGCCGGCGGTCTGGGCGGGCAGCCCGGCACATATATATCAACAGGAACGATTTTATCCGCTCCCCCCAGGACGGCATAGGTGTCACCATAGGTCTCACCGCCGGCCGCACAGGCACCGCAGGCCATCACCAGCTTCGGTTCCGGCATCGCTTCGTAGCTCATCCTCAGCGCCTGCTCCAGATTGCGGGTCACCACACCGGTTACCATCAGCAAATCGGCATGGCGTGGCGAAGCTGCAAAAGCAACGCCATAGCGATGGAGGTCATAATAAGGATTGCTCATTGCCCCCATCTCAAAATCACAGGCATTGCAGGAGCCTGCATCCAAATGGCGCACATGGAGAGAGCGGCCCAGCTTCTGATGCAGCACCTCTGCCAATACCTCTTTGCCGGCCGCCACAAGATACGGCATGGCATCCTCATTGGAGCAGTGCAGCAGATTATCCGCCTGAATGCCCTCTTTGAGAACAGCTGCCGCACAGATATCTGTACATTTGCCGCAGAAAATACATTTTCTGTAATCTATTTGATAATCTCCATCCTGCACCTGAAAGGCTCCTACCGGACATACCGCCTGACACTGAGGCAGCATATCGGCAGCTGCCGTTCCTGTCAGCCTGCCGCGAAAACGCGCACTGCCTTTGAGGGAAATTGATTCAGCAGCAATTTTATCCCGAAAAATTCTTTCCAATACCTTAAACATACCAATCCCCCTTATCTGTCAATACAGGCATAACAAAGCTCAAAGCTCTTATTGATCAGCGGAAAATCAGGAATGATATCTCCCTGTACCGCAATGGTCAGCGCCGGCCAATTTGGGTAGGACGCACTGCGGACAAAAAGGCGATCAATCCTGCCTGCCCCGTCCAGCGCCAGGAAATGAAAGTTGCTGCCCCGCGGCGATTCGCTGATTCCCCACGCCTCTCCGCCGCAATATTCCACATCGGCGCACAGAGGCATGCCCTGACAGTTTTCCAGCATTTCCAGCAGCTTATCTGCCATTTCAAAGGAAGCAGACAGCTCACCGATTCTTACCAGCAGCCTGGCTGCCACATCTCCCATGGTTTTGGTATACGGCTTGAAATCAAGCTCAGGATAGATTCCATAGGCAAAATCGCTGCGGCTGTCATGGGCATAGCCGCTGGCACGGGCACCCACCCCCACCATGGCAAGGTCTTTGGCCGTTTTGGTACGGACAATGCCAGTAGTACGGATGCGGTTCTGGAAATTTTCCTGCTCCCTGAACATCGCCGCCAAATCCTCCACGCCCTCAGCAACATCATCCAGCGTGCTGTGTATTTCCTCTATCAATTCCTGGGTAATATCCTGCCGCACACCGCCCGGCACAATCATGCCGCGCAGGAATCTGTTCCCGGCAATGCCCTCGCACAAACGCATCAGCTGCTCCTTCAGGCGTGAACCAAGGCTGATAGCAGGATTGAAGCCGACTCCGGCAGGCATATTGCCCAAATCACCGACATGATTGGTGATTCTTTCCAGCTCAGACAGCAGGGTGCGGATAATCTCTGCCCGCCGCGGAACTGCCGCACCGGCTATTTTCTCTGCCGCCTGGCAAAAGCTCCAGGTATTGGCAATGCTGCAGGCACCGCAGATACGCTCCACGATATGCAGAGCCTCTGCGGGAGTTTTGCCCTCCACTGCCTTTTCAAGGCCGCGATGTGTAAAAAACAGCTTGGCATCAAGCTGCAGCATGGACTCGCCTGCCTGGCTGAAACGAAAATGCCCAGGCTCAATAATGCCGGCATGGATAGGCCCGACCGGCACCTCAAAAAGCCCCTGCCCTTTGGCAGTACGCATCTTGAACTGTCTCTCACCGCGTACCTTGGCATTGACCCGGACGGATTTTCTCAATGGATAAAAATCTTCCGGATAGCTTTCGTGCAGTACCAACGGACGCAGATCAGGATGCCCCTCTGCCGTCAGACCAAACATATCCTTGATTTCACGCTCATACCAGGCAGCAGCCGGTATGGCATGCGTCAGGCTTGGATAGCTGAGGGAGCCCTCAGGCTCGAACGCCGCCTTGACAACGCAGATATCCTTCTTCTCAGGCAGCTCAAAGCAGCAGTATATGGCATAGCCTGCCCCCTGAGCTGTTTCATCCCGCCCGAACATGGCAGTCAGCGGATGCTGACCCTGGGCATAAACCTGCTCTGCTGCTGCCAGCAAAGACTCAGGACTGATTAATTTATCCATCAACTGACACCTCCCAGGACAATCTGCGCAGCATGGCTCAGCAGATTATTCAGCACTGTAATTTCACTCAATCCGGCACTGGCAGCACAGCTGAAAAGCAGCAGCCCCGCCAGGGCCAGTGAATCCGTAAAGCCCAAAAGCTCTCCTGCAGATTTCTTTTTTGCCTGACCGCCGAACATACGCATAACATGATACAAAATTCCAATCAGCATGCCTGCCAGCAAAATCAGCAACAGAATTCCCAGCCACGGATGATCTGCCTGAAAAAAGCCAAAAATAATATAGAACTTGCTGAAGAAGATGCCAAAAGGCGGCATCCCCAGGATTCCCACGATGCCCAGCAGCCAGAACATGGCTGTCCTTGGCGTCTGAGTCATCATGCCGTGGATGCGCATCATATTCTTCGTGCCAAATTCCTCCATAATAGTACCGGCTGTGTAAAAGAGCGAATATTTTACCAAAGCATGATTAAACATGTGCAAAAGCATTGCCTGAGCTGCAGATGGAACGAAAAGCCCCAGCCCTGCCATCATCAGGCCAAAATTTTCCATGGAGGAATACGCCAGCATACGCTTGACATCTCTCTGTACCAGCACAAAAGGCACAGCAGCAGCCACCGTGAACAGTCCGAAGAACAAGCACAGACCGCTGATGAAATCCACACCTATCGCCGGCAGCAGGATAATGATATTCCTGATCAGTACATAAAGAGCACAAATACACAGGGACCCGGACAAAAGCCCGCTGGTCAGTGCAGGTGCCTCGGAATGGGCATCCGGCAGCCAGGCGTGCATCGGTGCCAGACCGATCTTAGTTCCATAGCCCACAAACAGAAAACAGAATGCAAACCTTGCCATAGGCGAATCGATGCTGTCCACATGCTGCGCCATATAAAGCCAGTCCAGAGGATTGGCAGGCCCGATATCCGTGAGCTGGATATAATACACCAGAATCGTGCCCAGCAATGCCAGACAGATTCCCACGGTACATACCATGACATATTTCCAGGCTGCCTCCAGAGAAGTTCTGGTGAACTTAAAGGCTACCAGCAAAGCAGAAACCAGCGTCGTAGCCTCAATAGCCACCCACATCAGGCCAAGATTGTTCACCGTAACCACCACGAGCATGATCCAGACAAAGATATGGGACAGGGCATAAAAGCGCCCCTCCAGACGCCCAAAGCGGCGCAGGTAGCCATAGCGCTTGTTGGTATCTCTGTCCAGGTACGCCTTGCTTGTCCAGGCAAAGGCAAGGTACAGGGTACCGATTATCAACAGCATCCACACGCTCAATGCGTCCAGATACAGATAGGCATCCCGATAGGGAGAATACACATCAAAGCTCGCCACCAAAAGGGCAATCGCGCCGAAAACAGCAGTTGCAGCCAGCCTGTTCAGCCAATGCAGGACATCCTTGTGCAGCAGATTGACTGCTGAAATCATACTGAAAACCACAGGCAGTGCAAGTATGATATAGATAAGGTCACTTATACTAAAATTCATCTCATTACCCCTTCAGCTTCTTCATAACACTGGTATCCGTAGTCATAAAGGACAAACGCATCCTGGAGGTCAGGATGACCAGTACGACCACGGCAATCAGGACATCAAGGAAAACGCCCAGCTCTACCACCAGAGGCAGCCCTTCAGTCATGAGAAGGCCCAGGAGGTAAATACCGTTTTCCAGGGTAATCAGCCCAACAATCTGTATGATTGCGCGCTTGCGCAGCACCATCAGGGATAAACCCGTCATGATCATCAAAATCGAGGCAGCAATAATATCGCGTCCGGCAGAGCCAGGCAGCAGCCTTTCCACTATAGCATAGCCCATCACCAAAAAAAGCGCTGCGGCCATAGTTGAATAATTGACATTGCTTTCTGATAAAATTTCCCGCTCATTGGTCAGCTTGCCTACCAGATTCCAAACAGCCCCCGGAATGAATATCACCTTGACAGCCAGAGTCAGGATACCAGGCAGCAGTGCATGCAGCCCCGAGCCGGATGACAGTCCCAGCCCAAAACAGGCAATGGAAATGATAACAGATTGACTGGCAAGACAGATAACGGCCCGCCGTAAATTTGTAATTCTGGTCTGCAGAAATACTACAAGAACCAGAAATACCACTAAATACTCCATTTTTCCGTCCTCCTCACTCTGCAATAATCGCCAGCAGCAACAAAACAATCGCCGCCCCCATATAAACACGCACCTTAAAAAGACGCATCTTGTTGTTGAGTATTTCTACAACACCAATCAAGACAGCACAGCATAGAATTTTTACTGCCAGCGGTACGGACAGGGGTAAATAAAGAGCACCGAACAGTGTCAGGAAAACCATCATCTTCAGCATACTGCCCAGATGGATCAGAGCCAGCAAGGGCCCTGAATATTCCAGAGTCATGCCCTCATGAATCATGGTCAGCTCCAAATGAGTATCCGGATTATCTACCGGCAGACGGCAGTTCTCAGCCAGAATCACCAAAAAGAATGCCACGCATGCCAGAGCAGCAGATACCGTAAAATATGCACCGTCATAGTCAATGACCATACCCGATAAAGTAGTGGTATGATACCGCAGGCTGTTGATGAGGATAGCCAGCATCACTGCCGGTTCTACCAGCACGGAAATATAAATTTCCCTGGCGCCGCCCATCCCGCCGAAAGCAGTAGCCGCATCCATGGAAGACAACGACATAAAGAACCGTCCCAGGGCAAGGATATAAACAAAAACAAATGCGTCGCTGATAGTCAGCTGCCCTGCCAAAAAGCCCGGCACCATAGCTGCCGCCAGAAAACTGGTCATGAAATACACTATCGGCGCCAAAATGAAAATGCTGCTGGTATACGGTGTCAGGATGACCGGCTTCCTCCACCACTTGCGCAGATCAAAATACTCCTGCAGGACACTCGCCCCCTGACGCTTCTGCAGTCGCGCCTTCACCTTGCTGATGATTCCGGCAAGCAAAGGTGCAAAGGCGAGAAGAACAAGGGCCTGTACTATATTGAGAGCCAAGCCTTCAAGAATGTAGCCCATTATAATACCCCCCAGATTAAAACAAAAATCATGGCAAGCATGGTATAGCCGATATAAAGGCTCACACTGCCCTCCTGAATATGCCGGAATGCCGAGGATGAAGCAATCATCCAGGTTTGAACAGGCTTATACAGCTTCTCGGTAAACAAATCCGGAATCTCCAGGTAGAATTTCATCTTGCGGCCATAATAATCATGATCCTTCCTCAGATATTCCGTATGGCGCTGAGGGTTGAGAATCGTGCCGAAGGCACGGCGCAGCGGCTTGCTGAAGCCGGTTGCCGTATACTGCTGACGGCTGGTTGGATATGTACCGCAGTTCCAGGTCACATCGCGGCGCACAAAGCCCCTGGTCGTGCCGATAAAAATTGCTGCGATAAAAATGCCCAGTAATATGGCAAGAGCCAAAATGAGTACAGGACTATATACAGCATAATGTCCGCTGCCGCCCCAGATAATGCCGAAAGCACCACCCATCGGTGTACTGAGAGGTCCGGCCACCACACTCTGCATAACATTGACTACAGGGTCAGGGACAACGCCAGCCGCCACCACCAAAAAGGCTGCTATGCCCATCCCAAGCAGCATGAAAAATGGCTGCTCATGAGCATTCTCGACAATATGGCTGCGTGGGCGTCCCAAAAAAGCAATGCCGTAGAGGCGCACAAAGCAGCCCAGAGCTGCCGCGCCCGTAAGCCCCAGCATAATAAAGGCAAAAATCACCAAAAGGCGCAGCTCCGGCGTGCCTGCCTGCTGTGCAAGTGTAATAAAGCTCTGCAGCACCAGCCACTCCCCAATCAGGCCGCTGGTGAAGGGCATGGAGGACAATGCCATCGCTCCGATAAGCGTAAAAAATGCCGTGTAAGGCATCTTTTTGATCAGACCACCCATTTTTTCGATGTTTTTGCTGCCCACGGCGTGCATGACCGCACCAGCACTCATGAACATCAGCCCCTTCATCAGGCTGTGGCTGAAAGCATGCACCATAGCAGCTGTAAAGGCTACGACAGCCAGCGGTGCCAGATTCATGGACATCAAAACCATGCCGCAGCCAAAAGCGGCAAAAATAATACCCATATTTTCTACGGAGGAATATGCAAGAATGCGCTTCATATCAACTTCCATCGTGCCGTAAAGAACCGCCAGGAAGGCAGAAACCAAGCCAACAAGCATGACCAGCAGGCCATACCAGAATACATCCATGCCAATGAACTGAAAAACAAAGCGCCCAAAGCCATAAAGAGCCACCTTCAGCATGACACCACTCATGAGAGCAGATACATGGCTCGGTGCCGCAGGATGGGCATTCGGCAGCCAGATATGCAGCGGCATAAGTCCCGATTTCAGGGCAAAGCCTGCAAAGGCACATAAAAAAGCGATATGGCGCATAATACCGTCCAGGTTATTATGCATCATATCAGCAAAGGAAAAGCTGGCAGAATGGCTGCCCAGCAGATAAAAAGCAATCAGAATCGCTGCAGTGCCAAGATGGGTCATCACCATATACTGATAGGCCGCCGCCACGGTATCCTTATTGCCCGCTTCATGGTTGACCAGCAAAAAGGATACCAGCGCCATAATTTCCCAGGCAACAATAAAAGTAAAGGCATCACCAGCAAGCAGAACTGCCGTGATAGACAGCAGAAAAAGATTCCACAGGCCAGTCAGGGCACGGATACGCTTACCTAGATACCCCTTGGCATAATCTAAAGCATAAATGCTGATAAAAAAACCGGCAATCCCGGTTATAGATACAAACACACCACTCCAGCCATCTGCTATCAGGGAATAACTGCCCCAGGATGCATCAATCAGCAATGCAGACTTCGGCATAATCAGATATGCTATCCCGCTGAATGCTGTCATCCCGCTGGCAGCCACCGCACAGAGCATCCCCGCATAATGTGCGGTCAGCTCCAGCTTCTTTGGCCAGATAATGGTCAGTGCTCCCACTAGATAAACCAGCAGGGACCCTAACAATACATTCATTTCTTCAACTCCATTATAAAATATTTAATATCGTTTCCCGCAAAAAAAGCAGCAGGAAATGACCTTACAGCTTCTTTGCCAAAAGCTGGGCACGAATCTCCTCCGGCACCAGATTGCCGCCGGTAGCCCAAATGATATGGGTCGCATTAGCCATATACCTGCCCAGATTATTGTCATATTTGTATTCATCCATTACGGCGGAGCGTCCCATGCAGACCGGGCCATGTATGGCCGCACAGGCACTTGGCTCCAAAAAAATACCCTCCTGCTCCCACAAAAGATGCAGGTAATCAAAAATCCGCTTGTCCTTTATCGTGAAGCTGCCGCTTAAAAACGGCATGATAAACTCACCGACAAAGTCGGAAGGACGCCCCACTGCCAGCCCATCAGCCTGAGTATTACCGGAAAGCCCTATATCCTGCACCGAAATGTTGTTGAACAGTCCTGTCAGCATCCCCAGCAGCATACATGGCGCCTGGGTCGGCTCCACAAAAAAGCAATGGACATGCTCTCCAAAAAGCTGCTTCAGGCCAAAGGTAATGCCGCCCGGTGCTCCGCCCACACCGCAGGGCAGATAAACAAACAGCGGATGCTGCTTGTCCACTGCAATCTTTTCTCTCTGCAGCTGAGCCGTCAGCATTTTAGCAGCTACGGCATACCCTAGGAACAGCTCCTGAGAGCTCTCATCATCCACAAAATAGCTGCTTGCATCTGCCTTGGATTCAAGCCGTCCAGCCTCGACTGCCTCGCTGTAGCTGCCGGCATGCTCCAGAACCACTGCTCCCCTGCTGCGCAGCAAAGCCTTTTTCCACTCCTTGGCATCGCCGGACATATGCACAATAGTCTGAAAGCCCAATGCCGCTCCCATGATGCCGACAGCCAGCCCCAAATTGCCGGTGGAGCCTACCTGCAGCTTCTGGGAGGCAAAAAACTTCCGTGCCTCAGCCCCGGCCAGCTTGCAGTAATCATCCTCAAAATTCTCCAGGATGCCATGCTCCACCGCCAGAGTCTCCGCATGCTTCAGCACCTCATAGATGCCGCCTCTTGCCTTGACCGAGCCTGCAACAGCCAGGTGGCTGTCAAGCTTCATCATAAGGCGTCCTGTAATATTGGCACCGATGCGCGGAGAATTCAGTGCCTCCTTCAGCCTTGGCACCTCCACCAGGTCAGAGTCAATGATCCCGTTCCTGTATTCCGTTTCCGGAAACAGCTGCCTGAGCAATGGAGAAAAACGGCGCATTCTGGCATAGGCTGAATCTATATCCGACAAGGTCAGTGACGAGCGCAGCACCGCATCATCATTATTCATCTTCAGAGGATTTGCCCATTCTACCTCAATGGCATTTCTGATATCCGTCAACAAAATCTCTCTGCGTTCCAAAGAAGAAAGGCTATCTATTTCCATCCCTATTTTCCTCCTGTATCAACTACTCACACATCCGGTCTCCGTGTTATTTTTTTGTACAAAAACAAAACCGCAGGAGCATCAGCTCCCACGGTAATTATTATACAGGCTTTATTGCATGAGTTCAACTGTGTTTGCTCAAATAATCAATAAATTCTTTTTCCGGCAGTGGTTTGGAGTAGTAATACCCCTGAACATAATCGCAGCCCATACTAATCAGGCGCTGACGCTGCTCCTCCGTTTCCGCGCCCTCAGACAGTACATCCAGCCCCAGATTTTTGCACATATTGATGATATAATGCATCATTTTGTCATTCTGATCGCTTCGCTCCTGCCTGATAAAGCTCATATCCAGCTTCACCACATCGATATTCATGTGGCAGAACATGTTGAGGGAAGAATATCCCGTGCCAAAATCGTCCAGCTCCACGACAAAGCCCTCACTGTGCAGCCTGTTGACATTCTTGATGACAATTTCCGGATTGTCCATATAGGCGGATTCAGTGACCTCGATATGCAGATCAGAGGTCTCCAACCCATATTTTTCAATCAGAGGCTTCAAAATAAGCATATCATGAAAATACAGGAAATCCTTGCGGGAAATATTGATGGAAACGGGCACTGTGGACAGGCCCTGCTTCCGCCATCGCTGGATAGCCGCACATGCCTCCTCCCACACATAATAATCCATGTGGGTCACGAAGCCGTTTTCTTCAAAAACAGGAATGAACTCCCCCGGCGACAAAAAGCCATAGCTTGGATGTATCCAGCGCACCAAAGCCTCTGCTCCCACCAGCTCGCCGGTGAAGATATTATGCTTGGGCTGATACCACACCTGAAATTGCCGCTTGGTCACAGCATCCTCCATGCCTTCCAATATCTGCTGCTTCTTCAGGGCATACATGCGGATATTATCGTCGTAGAAGTTGATCTTCTGCTTGTAGACATTTTTTATTTTGTTCAATGCCATCAATGCTCTGTCGCACATGACACGCACCGGCACACTGTGGTCCACCGACTCATAGATGCCATATTTCAGCATAAATGGCGGCAGTCCCTGCTTGACCTGCAAAAACTCATGGGTCCCATCAGACTGAGAGGCGAACAGCTTCTTCCCCACACCGACAGAATGCGGTACCATCTGCGCAAAGGTTGCATCGTCCAGGCGGCCGAAAACACTGTGATTCAAATCATCCTTGTCATAATTGTTGGCGACATAGCGCAGGATTGCCTCTCCCTGCTTCACGCCGTACTGCTCATTGATATTCGGCAGATTGACCACATGGGTACACAGCATATCAAATTCTTCGTCAGGATACCTGTTCAGCAGATGCTCTGCCATATGCATGAAATAATCTCGATTGTAGCAGCCTGTCATGCTGTCTATGCGGAGCACATTGAGCATCACAGTTTTTTCATGCAGGTCAATGGCCCACCCGATACGGCTGAGCAGGACCTCCGGCTTGAAGGGCTTTGCTACAAAATCCGTCGCTCCCGCCTTCAGGCAGCTCGCTTCCTCCTCCGGCACATTGTCGCCGGTCAGGACCAGCACAGGAATCATCTTGAGCAGCTCATCCTTTTGAAATTCCTTCAAAAAGCCATAGCCATCCATGACCGGCATATGCACATCCAAAATAATGACACTGATGTCCGTACTGTGCTCCCGTAAATAGTCCAAAGCCTCCTGCCCATTTTCTTTTTCTATGGTCCGGTAATGCTTCTCCAGGAAATAACAGATAGTAGTGCGCTGCAGCTCTGAATCATCCACGACTAGAACTGTTTTGTCCCCCACCAGCTGGCGTTCCTGCTCAGAAAGCTTGGCCTCCCGGTCCAGCTGCTTCTGATGCTCGTCATTCATATCGCGCACGCAGACAAGTACCATCTGATAATCCGGACCATAATACTTGCTGGGCATTATCTCCACCGTGGTCCACCGATATATGCCGTTCCTCATGCGTCGATAGGTCAGGCTCATATATTTTCTGCCGCTGTCCAGCTTTTTTCGGATATTGTCAATATTAAAAAACCTGACAAACTCCGCAGTATCGTCGGCATAAACAAAACCGCAGCTGTCAAGCCTTCCTATGCGTTCATCCATCTTGGGATTCCGGTTCTCCAAAACATTTCTGATTGCCAAATCATCATCCTGAAGATAATGACAGCTGCCATCCGTTAAATCCACACAAATAATCGTACGATAAATGTGACCCACGACTTGAAGAATATCTTCCATCTCTTTGGTAGTGAATATGTCATGATCCATAGAGCTCACTCCTACAAGTATATTTCCCTACATATGTCCCATTCTATAACATATTGCAGTATTTAACAAGCACTTCTTTAACAAATTCGTCACACCTTTTAATTATTCAAAACAGCAATATTTTCCTTTGATTTATATAAAAAAGGACGTCGGACTGACCGCCGGCATCCTTTCATTTTTATCAGTTTTCCAGAGCCTCCCAGGCTGCATTTGCACGCTTGACAAATATATCACGCACTGCCTTGTTTTCACCAATGCCATGAATATAGGTCTGTACCTGGATACCCTCCTTCATCAGAATTGACTTGTGAGAATCCTCCTCGTCTCCGGCCATGTCATTGTTGGCATGATCTCCGGCAACCATCATAAACGGCATCAGAGTAACCTTGTTTATTTTCTTCGCCTTCAGCTTTGGAATGATGGTTTCCAGGCTTGGCCAGCCTTCAACGGTCTCAATGAATACATTGTCATAGCCCATTTCCTGCAGCTTCTCCTGAATAACAGCATAATAAGCGTTGGAAATGTTCGGTGTGCCATGAGCCATCAGGACGACGCCCTCACCCTTCCTGGTCTTCGGGAACTGGGTTGCCAGTGCCTGCAGCGTCTCAGTCACATCGTCAGCCTGTCCCTCCTGTCCCTGCCAATACATCAGAGGTACGCCGATGGTCATTTTTTTGAAATTTGCCTTGTAATTGTGGAATACCCCTAAATCATAATCATATTCCATGCCAGGAATAACATTCAGGTTGGTCAGGGCAACGCGGGTATAGCCCTCAGCCTTCAGCTGATCCAGAGCCTCCTCAGGAGTCGGGAACACAATGCCTTCATTTTTCTTTACCCTGTCAATGATAATATGAGAGGTATATGCCGTAACTACCTTGACGCCAGGATGAGCAGCCTTGACAGCATTGATGGTCGCATCAATGGTCTTTGCCCTGGTATCGGTGAAGGTTGTACCAAAGGTCATAACCACGATAGCATCCTTGTTGGCAAGATTCTGCAGGGCAGGATTTGCATAGGACTGCACACCCATCTGAGAAGCAGAAAGCAAGGCAGGCGTTGCTGTAGTTACCTCAGGGTTCAGCTCATAGGCAGCCTCTGAAGTGATTGGGCTGGCAGTAAAAACTGCACCCACAGCGACAGCAGCCACAAAAATTTTTTTCCAGTTGTTCATAAAAGAAATCCTCCTTATATAAAATAAGTATGACAGCAGCCAATCTCTGACAAAACAGCTGCCCTTAACAACTCCCCAGAGGGAAAGTCATTCTTTCTTTAGAACCCATACATTTTCCTACAGCTCCGGCTATCTATATCTGTGCCAGGATGCTTTATTTTTCGAGGCTGCTGTTTTTACGCAGCAGGTAGAGGAAATACGGTGTTCCTAAAAACGCCGTCATGATTCCTACATTGACCTCGGTTTTTTCAATCAATACCCTGCCCAGGGAATCGCAGAACAGGAGGAACACCCCTCCTGCCACAACGCTCGCTGGCAGCAGATATTTGTGGTTCGGACCGACCAGCATACGCATCATGTGTGGGATAATCAGCCCCACAAAGCCGATACTGCCGCTGATGCAGACGCTGGTTGCCGTAGTCATGGCAGCTACCAGCAAAAGTATCAGTCTGTACTTGACGACCGGCATTCCCACTGCCTTGGCTTCCGCTTCACCCAAAGCAAGAATATTCAGATGGCGTGCCATCAGCAGCATCAGCCCAATTCCCATAACAATCGGACCCGCTCCCATGAGTACATGCTCCCACCGGCGGTAATCAAGGCTGCCAATCGTCCAAAACAGATACTGCTGCAGCTTGTATTCATCCATAACCACCAGCATAGCCGCGGTAATCGCTCCCAAAAGCATCCCCACAACTACACCTGACAGCAGCAGCGTCAAGACAGGTATCCGTCCGTTTCTGGTTGCCAGCCCGATGGTCATGAATACTGCCAGCAATGCGCCAACAAAGGCAAATGCAGGCATAGCGAACATACTGACAGTATTTATACCCAGACTGATTGCCATTACGGCGCCTACTGTTGCTCCACTGGATACTCCGACAATACCGGGATCTGCCAGTGGGTTGCTGAACAGCCCCTGCAGAACCGTACCGGAAGCAGCCAAACCGGCTCCCACCATAAACCCCACCAAGGTCCTTGGCGAGCGTATGAACATCAGCACCGCCTCCTGCTGGGCGGATACACTGACATCCTGCAGGAAAGGCAGTCCCAGCTGATGGCAGAACCAGGCAGCTACCTGGATGAAGCTCAAATCATATTGCCCTGCCGACAGAGAAAAACCGAAGGTCAGCACTGCCATCCCCCCCAGCAGTGCCGCTGTCAGTTTGCGATGATACCTCATAGTGCCTCACCGCCCTTCTGTCCGTCAGCACAGCTGCCGATAATAGTATCAAGCAGCCTTCTTTTGGCTGTATCTGCCGGAGCTGCTTCCGTGTATATATCCGCATGGCCGGTTTCCGGATTGCGGGTCGATCTTATCCTTGCATCATAGCCGCTGCTCAGAATCTCATCCGTCAGGACATCCTCCGGCAGTCCGTCTGCCAGGAGTCTGCCCTGCCTGAAAAGCAGGAGCCTGCTGCAGTATCTGGCGGCCAAATTCAGCTCATGCACCACCATAGCCACAGTTTTGCCGCGCTGGCACAGCTCCTGGCAAAAGCGGAAAATCTCCTCCTGATAGAACAAATCCAGCCCGGCAGCAGGCTCATCCAAAAACAGGACCGGTGTCTGCTGTGCCAAAACCTTGGCCAAAAGCACTCTCTGCCGCTGCCCTCCGGAGAGGGAACGAATCGGCTTTTCTGCCATCCCCAGCACATCAGTGTATTCCATGCAGGCTTCTGCAATCCTGCGGTCATCATCATCCTGCTGCTGCCACCATTTTTTGTATGGATAGCGCCCTGCTGTCACAATATCCCGCACCGTATAATCAAAGGTCAGCTCTACCTGCTGCTGCAGGTAGGAAATACTCCTGGCCAGCTCCAGCTGGCTGTAAGCAGCTATATCTTTACCGGCAATCAGGATTTTGCCGCCACGCAATGGCAAAAAGCCCCGCATGGATTTTAAAAGCGTACTTTTGCCTGCACCGTTTTTGCCGATGATACCCACAAACTCACCCTGCCTGATATGGAAATCCAGATTATTTAAAATGACCTCATTTTCATTGTACCCAGCCGTTGCATTCTGCACCTGGATAATAGCTTCCATTCGTATACCTCTCCATCTGAACTATAATCCGGTTCTCTTAATCAACGGCAGATAAATGCTGCTGGTCATCCAGCTTGAATTCATCACCATACACAGTGTAGGCGATCTCCTGGACTCCATAGCAGAAATCCTGAGAAGCCGTATAAATATATGAATCTCTTGGTTCTCTGATGCTGCCGTTCCGGATTGCCTTCATCTGCTGCAGGGCCGGATCCTTGAGGTACTTGTCACGGAAGCTCTGCAGGTCAAAGGTTCCATGCGCAGTGTAGGTAGGCAGGAAAATAATATCCGGATCCATCTGGACCATCATTTCCTTGGTCAGCTTGTCACCGCGCTTCAAGCCATATTCAGACAGGCAGTTTGTTGCCCCAGCCAGCTGGCAGGCCTCATCATAAATGCAATCCTTGCCGCCATAGTTATTCATCAGGGAAATCAACAGTACTCTTTTTCGTTCGCTTTGTGGAATCCTGTCCACCTTGGCCTTGATTTCCTGCAGCTTTTCATCCATCATGGCAATCAGTCTGCTGCCCCGCTGGGGCTCACCCACGGCTTTTGCAATCAGGCCGATATTGTCCCGCACATCCTGAAGGCTCTTGGGGCCCTTGACTACTACAACCTTGATTCCCATGTTCCGCAGTGACTCGACATAACCAATGTCGCCCCAGTCTGACGCAACCACCAGGTCTGGCTCCATCGCCAGGATTTCCTCAACCTTGGGATGGCGCACCTTGTTGGGAATGTTTTTTGCCAGCTCCACCACATTGGAGCTGACCGGATCATCTATCAGTACATTGGCACAGACGATTCTTTCAGGCTTTACCAGGCCCAGCAGAATATTGTCCGTACTGATGGTCAGGCTGGCAATACGCTTTGGCTTCTCCGCAAAGTCCACCACTGTTCCCTGGTCATCTGTCACCTGATAACTGCCCTTATCCGGAGCAGCCGTCTGATTCAGTCCGCAACCTGCCAGGCTGAGCATAAATATTATCAGCAGGCAAAAACGCACTGCGCTGCTTTTCTCTTTTTTTAAATCCAAAGCACTTTCCTCTTTTCCTAAGCTGTTCTCTCACTACAAAAAAAGCCTTCCCTCCAAGCTGAAGGAAAAGCCGCATATCCATAGCCTTAAGGCTACAAATCCCCTTCCCATCGCTCGCAGGTATACTGCAGCGAAAACGCCGCAGCTCGGTGATTGTTAAACAGGCAATTCTTCTGGCTCGGGTTCACAGCGTCTCTGTGCCTTCTCAGGTTTCCCCAATGACATAACTTATACAGAGTCGCTCCCCCTTACAGCGGCGGGACCGCATCGGCTTATACCGATTTTTTTATTAAGTCTCACATACATGCCTTGCAAAAGGCATGTATACGACACCTGCTCCAACATATTGAATTATAAAATTTGTTCTACAACTAATGCTAAGTATATGCCGAAAGCTATTGTTTGTCAACCGGCTTTCCGCTGCATCAAAAACAAAAAGGACGCCGTCCATACAGACAGCGTCCTGCATTGTTTATGAAATTGTCAGGCCAAGCCTTGAATTACAGCTGAGGACCAGCAGCAACCAGAGCCTTGCCAGCCTCGTTGCCAGTGTACTTGCCGAAGTTCTTGATGAAGCGGCCAGCCAGGTCTTTCGCCTTGGTCTCCCACTCAGCAGGATCAGCATAGGTATCACGAGGATCCAAAATCTTAGGATCAACGCCTGGCAGCTCAGTAGGTACCTCGAAGTCAAACATAGGAATCTTCTTGGTAGGCGCCTCGTTGATAGCACCGGACAAAATAGCGTCGATGATACCGCGGGTATCCTTGATGGTGATACGCTTGCCGGTACCGTTCCAGCCAGTGTTCACGAGATAAGCCTTTGCGCCGTTAGCGTTCATCTTCTTTACGAGCTCCTCACCGTACTTGGTAGGATGCAGCTCGAGGAATGCCTGTCCGAAGCAAGCAGAGAAGGTAGGAGTTGGCTCAGTGATGCCGCGCTCGGTACCTGCCAGCTTAGCAGTGAAACCAGAGAGGAAGTAGTACTGAGTCTGCTCTGGAGTCAGGATGGAAACTGGAGGCAGTACGCCGAAAGCGTCTGCGGACAGGAAAATAACATTCTTTGCAGCTGGTGCAGAAGAACCCGGCTGAATGTTATTGATATGAGAGATTGGATAAGATACACGAGTGTTCTCGGTAACGGAGTTATCAGCAAAATCAATCTTGCCGTCTTCAGCAACGGTTACATTCTCCAGCAGAGCATTTCTCTTGATTGCGCCATAGATATCAGGCTCAGACTCAGGGTCCAAATTGATTACCTTGGCATAGCAGCCGCCCTCGAAGTTGAAGATACCGTTGTCATCCCAGCCGTGCTCATCATCACCGATAAGTCTGCGCTTAGGATCAGTGGACAGAGTGGTCTTGCCGGTACCGGAGAGACCGAAGAAAATAGCAGTGTTCTTGCCTTCCATATCGCAGTTAGCGGAGCAGTGCATGGAAGCAATGCCCTTCAGAGGAAGGAAGTAGTTCATCATGGAGAACAGACCCTTCTTCATCTCGCCGCCGTACCAGGTGTTGATGATAACCTGTTCTCTGGAGGTGGTATTGAAAGCTGCACAGGTCTCGGAGTTCAGGCCGAGCTCCTTGTAGTTGGTTACTTTAGCCTTGGATGCGTTGTAAACAACAAAGTCAGGCTCAAAGTTCTCCAGCTCCTCTGCAGTTGGCTGAATGAACATGTTGGTTACGAAATGAGCCTGCCAAGCAACCTCAACGATGAAGCGAACTGCCATGCGGGTATCCTTGTTTGCACCGCAGAAAGCATCAACAACGAACAGCTTCTTGTTGGACAGCTCCTCCTTGGCAAGGTTCTTAACGGTTTCCCAAACTTCCTTGCTCATAGGATGGTTGTCATTCTTGTACTCGTCGGAAGTCCACCATACAGTGTCCTTGGAATTCTCGTCCATAACGATGTACTTATCCTTAGGAGAACGGCCAGTATAGATACCAGTCATTACATTAACAGCACCCAGCTCAGTCTCTTTACCTACCTCATAGCCCTCGAGACCTGCCTTAGTCTCTTCCTCGAACAGAACTTCATAGGAAGGATTGTGAACAATCTCAGTAGTACCGGTAATACCATACTTGCTCAAATCAACATTTGCCATTTTGCTATCAACCTCTTTCTTTTGTATGCTGCAGCGACACTTTGCTGAGGAATTATGTCTCTGAACTAAAACATGTTCCCCATACGGTGGGCCTCTGCTATAACACTTTTTAAACCGGCAGCCTTACCCAGCTTGCCTTCACCTATATGTTATAAGATTTTACAGAGTTTGTCAAAAATTATTTAGAATTATTTATCTATTAATACAGCTTATTGTACTATTAATGCATCAGGGTATCCCTGCCCGTTTATTTGCCCGCCGCAAAGCCTGCTACAGCCTGCTTCATAGCCGTTTTATCCACAAGCTGGCTGTGGCGGACAGCACTGTTTTTCAGAGAAGCCAGGCCCGCAGGAATCGGGAAGCTGTTCATGGCCTGGAGCTTGTCCAGAAGCTGGAATTCATCAAATCCGGCTGTCGAATGCCCGAAAGCGGTCAGCACGCTTTCATTGAACTTATACGGGCTGGCAGTGGATACAACCACCATCGGCTCGCTGTTGCCCTCTGCCATATAATGGTATGCACTGTTCCAGGCCACGGCAGTATGGGGGTCTGCAATGTAATGCTTCTTGTCATAAATGCTGCTTATGGTATCCATAGTTTTGGTATCATCAGCCCAGTCAAATCCAAATACTGCCTGAATCTTCTGCAAATTCTCTGCGCCTATGTCATAGCTGCCCTTTTCCGCCAGCGAAGACATCCATTCTGCCACCTGCCCTGCATCATCTACTACATGATACAAAAGGCGCTCCAGATTGCTGGAAATCAAAATATCCATGGAAGGGCTGATTGTCTTGAAGAATTCACGGTTTCTGTCATACACGCCAGTCCTGAGAAAATCTGTCAGGACATTGTTGGTATTGGAAGCACAGATCAGCTTCTTCACCGGCAGGCCCATACGCATGGCATAATAGCCAGCCAGAATATCACCGAAGTTGCCGGTCGGCACCGTAAAGCTGATTTTATCCCCTGCCTTGATCCTGCCCGCCTTCAGAAGGTCTGCATAGGCACTGAAATAGTACACAATCTGCGGCACCAGGCGCCCCCAGTTGATGGAATTTGCCGATGAGAGGGCTGCACCATTTTTATGAAGCTCCTCATTGAAGGCTTTATCGCTGAAAATTGCCTTGACTCCGCTTTGGGCATCGTCAAAATTTCCCCTGACTGCGGTTACAGCCACATTGCTGCCCTGCTGGGTCACCATTTGCAGTCTTTGGATGCGGCTGACGCCATTTTCAGGATAAAATACGATTATCCTGGTCTGCTCCACATCCTTGAAGCCCTCTAATGCCGCCTTGCCTGTATCGCCGGAGGTCGCTACCAGAATCAGGACCTGATTTTTTTCACCCGTCTTTTTCAGGGCTGTGGACAAAAGCTGCGGCAGAAGCTGCAGTGCCATATCCTTGAAGGCACTGGTCGGGCCGTGCCAAAGCTCCAGCACGGAAACATCCTCCATGATATTGAGAGGCGCAATGGTCTCATCATCAAATTTGCCGCCGCCATAAGCACGCTCCACGCAGCCCCGGATTTCTTCAGCTGTATAATCAGTCAGGAAGCAGCTCAAAACCTTGGCCGCGCGTTCCTGATAGGAAAGCCCTGTCAAACCTTCAATAAAGGATAAATCCACCTGAGGCAGCTCCTCAGGCACGAACAGGCCACCGTCCTCCGCCAGGCCTGCAATAATCGCCTGGGCAGATGTCATATGCTGATTGCTTCCTCTTGTACTGATGTATTTCATAACCCTTCACTCCTACACAAAATATTTTACCAGCTCTCCGCCGTCTTCGCCGAAAAGCTGAACAACATCAACGGATAATTTTGGCAGCAGATGCCTCCACTGCTGCAATCAAATCTGCCGGACGCAGGATAAGCTGCTGGCCCCGGATACCTGCGCTGACAGCAATCTGCTCATGCTCCAGACAGGATTCATCCACATAGACAGGATAGTTTTTCTTCGCCCCCAAAGGTGAACAGCCGCCACGGATATAGCCCGTAAGCCCCAAAACCTCCTTCAGATGTACCATTTCAACCCGCTTATTGCCAGACACGGCCGCTAAAGCCTTCATATCCAGCTCACTGTCGCCTGGAACACAGGCCATGAGCACGCCATGCTTATCTCCGCGGCACACCAGCGTCTTAAAGACCCTCCTGACATCCATGCCTGTTGATTCTGCTACATGGACAGCACTCAAATCATCAAGGTCTACCTCGTATTCTTTGATTTCATAAGCAATTTTCAGCTTATCCAGAATACGGGCAGCATTTGTTTTTTTATTCTTCGTCATTTTGCCCTTGTTGTCCTTCCTCAAAAAACATAAATCCATGCTAGTATAACATATTTTATTCCCAATGTGAACACCTGCAGAGATTTTTTATTCCCAGACAGCAAAAAGCGGCATCTCTGCTGCACGAAGCAGACAGCACAAATGCCGCTTAAAACTCAGCTATCCTTTTTTGTTGTCATACGCAGAAACCACGGGGATATTTTCGCCTCCCAGCAGGCTGTGGGCATCACCTACAGCTTCCGGCACGCCGGGGTAATTTGCTGAGCGCACAGCCGCATCATCATTGTTCCTCAGAACCTTCGCCGTCTTTGCAGCTACTGCCGACCTGTCAATATTTTTTCCAACGATGCTTTCCAACTTTGCCCTGTTGTCATTCAGCTTCTTCTGCACCTCGGCAACCTTGGCCGTGCTCATATCCAGACGGTTCTGCCAGATACCGGCGTTAAAGACAGGACGCCTTTTCTCCTTCTGCTTGGCATCAGAAGCCTGCCTGGCATCCTCCATCTGTTCCTTTTGTGCTGCCAGATCATAGTAGCTGTCCAAAAGTTCATGATAAAGGCTGTCCCGCTCATCAAGCAGATAATGCAGGTATCCTCCTGCCACCGGCATTTTCAGGTCATCAAGCTGGTCATCGGCATCATCCAGGATATTGCGTGCCTCCAAGATCCAGTTTACATCAATTTCCAGCCGCCTGCCTTTCAGCTCGTCCAGCTTTTCCTGGGTCGCAGTCAAAATCATGCGCACCTTTTCCTTGTAGCGCACAAAATCACGATCATTCTGCTTAATCAGCTCATCCGCATATTCACTGTAATTTTCGATATCGTACAAACGCCAGCTTCTGTCCTCCTGACGCCGCAGCTTCAGACGAAGAACATAGGTATCGCCGTAATTCGGTTCATATACCCTGATGCCGACAGTCACCGTCGAAGGCAAAGCCTCATTGGTCTCCAGGGCAGTCTCATCCCGGGATACATCATTGCTCTCTTCACCAAAAGCATACTTTTTGATCAGCGACAGCGCCATGCCCAGCATTTTGTCCTTCAGGCCTTCATCCCTGACCTCTGTGCCGGGAGGTGCATCAGCATATATGTATTCCAAACTGCGGAAGCTGACCGTCTTGAAGCCGATTTTGTCCTGAAAACAGGATTCTGCAGTCACATCCTTTGACTCAGGCCATTTTCCGGTTTTGACATAGGTCAGGAATTCATCCTTGCACAAATTGCCAAAGCTGCCGTCCTTCAGCCTGCCATATACGGGCTCATTTTCCGACACCAGCTCGGACAGCTTGACTGCACTGCCCTGAAAGATACCGTCCAGATCCACCCTGCGCTGCAGCTCCTCCACATCACCGGACTGCATCGCCTTCTGCATGGCTCTGACTGAATAAGTCGGTGTATAAATATAAAACTTAAAATAAAACGCTGCCGCGGCACAGCCTAGAATAATTTCTAAAACAAGTCCTAAAATTACAGCTTTTTTCAATGTCATTCCATCACCTGCTCGTCACATCATTGTGTCTGCATAAAGCATCCCTGCACTTTGCCGTTTAGAATATTCTATCATACTTTAGCATTTTTATGTAATAATTTTATTTATATACATAAGCCTCCCGTCTGTATCACGGCATCGGATGCCAACGGCGCTTGTAGCCGACAAACATCATGGCCGCACTGATCAGCAGCCCAATACACAAAGGGTCAGCCTGCACATCGAAAAACAATCCCAGACAAACCGGCACCAGTGTGCTGACCACAATCGAAGCATAGGCCCATTTTTTTGCCACACTGCGGGGATAAAAAATAGCGAAGGTCAGCGGCAGAAATAAGCCGCAGCCGCGCATGGCCATGGAAAGGAAATTCCAAAACAATACCTGGGAATCAAGATTGACAATAGCAATGCCGCAGGCTGCCGCCATAACCCCCAGCACAACAAAGCGCAGGGTATACAAGAGCTTTCTGCCGCTGCCCAAATCCACCGCCCTGCCAATGATATCCCTGGTAAGCATGGTGCCAATCCCCAGGGACAGACCACCGATGGAGCCAATCAGGCTCAGCATGATGCCGCCCATGGCGATTCCCGCCAGCCATGCAGGCTGATGCGCCAGAAGATACACAGGCAGCACCAGCACCGGCACTACATTGGCATCCATCACATGCATATACATACCGATAGCTATAGACGGCAGCCCCACAGGAATCACAATCGCTGCGGCAGTAAAGGCACCCATTGCTGCAGTTTTGGGCGTGGAAGCCGAAAAGAAGCTCTGTATGTAGGTCTGAGTGCAGATAATACCCACAATCAGAGAAAAAACCTTGGAAAAGCTGCTGCCTACACCGATATTCACCATATTCCACCAATAATCCGGCGGCAGTACCTGATAAAAATCAGGCATGGCGGCCAGCTCCCAAAATGCACCTGCCCCTGCAGCAAAAAGGCTGAACCATATAACCAGCATCTTCAAAATCCCGCCTACGCCGGTGCTTCTCATGCCGCCGAAAAAGACATAGGCTGCCACCAGCAATACCAATACTGCCGCCGAAACCATGACCGGGGTATGCAGGAAGGCCGAAATAATCTGAATGCCGGGCAGACAGCTGGCTACCACGCTGAAAAGAATTCCTGCCGAGGAAATAATCCCTGCCGCCCCAGCTGCCCGGCTGCCGTAATTACGCTTCAGGTACTGAGGAATCGTCTCCAGCCCGGTTGCCCGCAGCCTGCCCGCATAAAACAGTCCCATCAGGATAAAAGCAATACCGGAGCCCAGGGTAAACCACCAGGCAGAAAGCCCCATCGTATACGCCAGCTGAGCTGTACCGACAGTGGCTCCCCCGCCCACAACAGTCCCGGCAATGCTGCCCGCTACCAGAGGAACACCTGCCGTGCGGCCGCCCAGACTATAGCCTTCAGCAGACTTCACCGAACGGGCTGAATAAATGCCGCCGCCAATGACCAGTGCCACCGTCAGCAGCATAATCACCAAATGTTCCATCGTCAATTCCATATAAAAGCCTTCTCTCGTTCATTCTACCGAAAATTCTACTTCAACAGCCTTTCCTTCAGTCGTCTGTATGCCCTGGTGTAATAAACGCCGTTCTGAGCTTCACGGTGATCAAAGCCATAAGCTCTGCGGCTGACTGCCACAATTGGCGGTGCCTGAATCCTTTTGGCAACCGCCATGCCGGTAAACTGGCGCCACCAGCGTTCCAAATCTGCAATGAATTCCGCCGCCCCAGGAAAATACCTGGCAGCCAGTCCCGGCGCACAGCCGATTTTTTCTTCCAGGACACCATCAGCATACCACTGCAGGATATCTGCCGGTGCTGCCTTTTGCCAGCTTTCCACAAAGCTGCGGAACAAATAATCATGGTACGGATATTTGATGGGATCGCCAAGGCCCTCATCCACATTCTGGTCATAGGAAAGCTCCGCACTCGGCACGATGTCAATCGTCGCCTGAGGTATGACCTCCCGCCCATAAACCTCATCATTCAGATAGCGGGCCATATCATAGACCTGATATTTCCACAAATCCGCCAGAGCGCACAAAAAGCCTGACTGATCACCGTAAAGCGTAGAATAGCCCACCGTGGTTTCTGCCTTGTTGGCGTTGCAGGTAAAGCCGCCGCCAAAAGCCGCTGCCGCCCCTGCCAAAATACGGGCGCTGCGGTCACGGGCCTGGATATTTTCCGCCGTAAAGGAGGATACATGAAGCTTGAATACCGTCCCGTCCCGAAGGAAGGTAACAGGCAGTTTTTCCAGCTGGCCGACCGTGTGCTCCACCGACTCCTGAATCGGCATCACGGCATAATTGCAGCCCAGGCTGACGGCCAGCTGGTGGGCAAGTCCCCTGGTGGTATCCGAATTATACACACTTGGCATATTTATCAGAAGAACATTTTCCGGCCCTAAAATATGGGTATAAAGAGCCGCCGCCACAGCAGAATCTATCCCGCCGGATATGCCTACAACCACCCGTTCCATGTGGATATCCGCCAAAAAATTCCTCACTCCGTAGGAGATGGCAGCGAAAATATGTCCGGCAGCCGACTTTTTCTGCCGCTGGAATTTCGGCAGCCTGTCTATATGCTCAAAATCATAGCAGCTCAGCTGCTGACGATACTTGGGCAGACAGTCCACCATCACCCCCCGAGCGTTATAGAGCGTGCTGGAGCCGTCAAAGGTATAGAGAGTTTTGCCGTTGTTCTGAATCCCTACATTGTTGACATAAAACAGCGGTACGCCGGCTTCCTTGGCCTGTCTGCCAAACACCCTGTGCCGTTTGCCGTTTTTCCCAAGGGTATACGGCGATGAGGAAATATTGACCAGCATATCCACTCCGGCTGCCTGCAGGATCTCTACAGGCGCAAAATTGTAATCATCGCTCCAGCCATCCTCACAGAGGAATCCGCCGATAGCATACTCCCTGCCCCTGACGGTGATGCGGATGGGACTGAGCAGCTCCTCTGCCCTGGTGCCCATTTCTCCGGCCAGCTCCTGCAGACCGAAGAAATGACGCGTATCATCAAACTCCCGGTAGTTAGGCATCAGGGTCTTGACCACAAAGGGATAAGGCATCCTGTCAGGCTGTATGAGCCTGCCCTGATACGCCGCAAAAAGTGCATTATATTTGCGGACACGCCCGTCATGGTTCTTCTTATCCCAGTCTGCTGCCACATTGCCGAAGATAACGGCAATGTTTTCCGAAGCCCTGATAATGTCCTCGCCGCATTCCTGGCAATCCCTGATAAATGCAGTCTGCTCCCAGGTATCGCCCAAAAGATAGCCGGGCACAGCCATTTCCGGGAAAATTATCATATCAGCTCCCCCGGCCTTTGCCTCCTGTATCATCGCAAGCATATTATCCGTATTTTCTCCCGGGTGGCCGGGGATAATTTTCAGCTGAGCAACAGCAATCTTCAACATCTGCAGCACCTCTTATTTCATCATAATTCTTTTGTTATTATAACAGGAAATATTTATCTGTACAATCAATCGATGCGCACCCGCATAGCGGGTGGTTTTTGAGCTGAGGCTGCACCGTATCCTCAGCCAGACTAAACTCCACAGCAAAAAAGCTGCTGACTATCCAGCCAGCAGCTTTTAAAATCAATCCTCCAAGGACTTATAATACAGCCTGCAGTGACAGAACCCTTCAAACTCAGGGTCAGCAATCTGCTCCCGAAATTCCCTGCACATGCACTTATTGTCCTCAGTTTTCTGCAGGCGGCAGGGACAATAGCCATCCTTCTTTGCCAAACCGTCCTTTATCAGAGCAACGATTTTTGCATCGGGATTCAAGGAAATTTTCACGGCAACTACCTCCTGTCAGACCTCCATAATTATCGGCAGAATCATTGGACGGCGGCGGGTACGCTCAAAAATAAAGCGGCCCAAGGCATCGCGCATGGCAGACTTCAGAGCCGCCCACTCCGTGATGCCTTCTTCCTCACAGTGGCACAGCGCATCCTCAACTCTGCACTTGACATCCTCCATCAGCTCCTCGGACTCTCTTACATACACAAAGCCCCTGGATACAATATCCGGACCTGCCGTCACAGTGCCGCTGGACTTGTCCATCGTCACCACGATGATGATAATGCCATCCTGAGACAGCTGACGGCGATCGCGCAGGACAATGTTGCCCACATCTCCGACACCAAGTCCGTCAACCAGCACACGGCCCGATGTAACACGCCCTGCTACATAGCCCTTCTCTCTGGTGAACTCCAAAATCTGACCGTTCTCGCCAATGAAGATATTCTCCTTCGGCATACCCAGCTCCGCCGCCAGCTTGGCATGCTTGACCAGGTGACGGTACTCGCCGTGCACAGGAATAAAGAACTTCGGACGCACCAGATTGTGCATCAGCTTCAATTCCTCCTGGCTGGCATGGCCGGACACATGGATGCCGTTTTCGCGGCCATATACTACATTGGCACCCAGCTTCAAGAGATTATCTATCGTGCGGGATACCAGCTTTTCATTGCCCGGAATCGGTGTAGCTGAAATAATAATCGTATCGCCCGGCACAATGCCGACCTTGCGGTGGTCAGCCTGAGACATACGCGTCAGAGCGGACATCGGCTCGCCCTGACTGCCTGTAGTAATAATGACAATCTGGTCAGCAGGATAATTGCTGATATTGTCAATATCAATGAGCGTTCCCTCCGGGGCATTGATATAGCCCAGCTCCAGAGAAATATTCACGACATTGACCATGCTGCGTCCCAGCACGGCTACTTTTCGTCTGTAGCGCACAGCAGTATTGATAATCTGCTGGATACGATGCACATTTGAAGAAAAGGTCGCAATGATGATACGGGCACGGGCATTATGGAACGCCTTGTCAAAGGCCGCTCCCACTGTGCTCTCACTTGGCGTATGACCGGCACGCTCTGCATTGGTGCTGTCTGCCATCATCAGCAGCACACCCTTGTTGCCCAAATCTGAAAAACGGCGGAAATCCGTCATTTTGCCGTCAATCGGCGTATAATCCAGCTTGAAGTCGCCGGTGTGGATAATCGTACCCATCGGCGTATTGATAGCCAGTCCTACCGCGTCCGGAATACTGTGGTTGACACGGATAAAGTTGACGTGGAAACAGCCAGCCTTGATAGTATCCCCCTGCATCACAGCGTGGAGATTGCCGGAGTCAACGCCATTCTCCCGCAGTCTTCCCTCCAGGATCCCCAGGGTAAGACGAGTACCATAAACAGGTACATTGATCTGCTTCAGTACATACGGCAATGCACCTATATGATCCTCATGTCCATGGGTCAGCACAATCGCCCTGATTTTATCACGGTTTTCCAACAAATAGGAAATATCCGGGATAACCAAATCAATACCAAGCATTTCCTCATCAGGAAACATCAGACCTGCATCAATAAGAAGAATTTCCTCGCCATACCGCACTACAGTCATATTCTTACCAATTTCGCCTAAGCCACCCAGAGGAATAATTTGTAATTTTTGTTTTTCTCTTGCCAAAAATCACACCTCCATATATTTTATTTTAATAATGATATCTAAGTCGAACAATTCAATTTTTCAATGTATAATAAAAAACACATAACAAAACACAGTGTGACCTTTGCAGAGCACACTGAGCATTAAAAACTTTTACCAATTGACCCGTCCTGCTCATTGGTATACATTATAACATATTCATATTTATACTGTAAAGTGGCAGAAGCATGGTAATTGAGCTTTCCGCAAAATACCTGCCTGAATGAATTTCTGCATGAGAAAAGCCGGATGAAAGATTATTCATCCGGCCTCAGGATCACAATCCCTGACAAGGCTGCCAAAGGCTCCTGTCTGAAAAACGCCGCCGCTGCGCTGCGTGAATTGCCGCGGCAAATGTACATCACTTAAAATCCACGAATTCATTGATGCGCGCGCCGCCCTTGGTCATCGGCTCCACAAAGCTGCGGTGGATATTCATGACGATGACATAAGGCCTGCGCTCTGACACCGCACGGCTGAAGGCCTCTGCAAAGCCCTTGGTGGTATCTACATTTTCCGCCTCGATGCCGAAGCTGCCTGCATAGGCTGCATAATCCATCGGATAATCCAGCTCACAGGCTATATAGCGCTCCTTGTAGTTGACCTTTTGGAGCTGACGGATCATACCCAGACTGGAGTTGTTGACGATAATGGAAATTATCGGCAGGTTCAGCCTGGCAATCGTGTAGTATTCATTGCCGGTCATTTTGATGCCGCCGTCACCTGCCACATGGATGACGCGGCGTTCATCACCGCAGGACTCATAAGCCGCCTGTGCGCCCATCGCAGCAGGCAGTCCAAAGCCCATCGTGCCCAGTCCGCCGGAAGTGAACCAGGTGCGCGGCTCCTGTACCTTGAGATGCAGGGCACACCACATCTGGTGCTGCCCGACATCTGTCGCAAAGGCAAATTTCCGTCCGCTGACAGACTTCGCCACACAATTCATCGCCCACGGCAGTGTCAGACGGGAAACATGATAGTCATAGGCGTACTCACAGCGCCAGCCGCGGATTTTTTTCCACCAGTCTTCCAGCTTGGAGGCAGGCTCTCTCTGCATAAGCATACGCAGAATCGTCTTCATATCCCCTGCCAGGCCGATAGAGCTGGCGATATTCTTATCAATCTCTGCCGGATCAATATCCACATGGATAAATCTTGTACCGGCTGTATATTTATCCAGGCTGCCGGTCTGACGGTCAGCGAAACGGCTGCCCAAAGAAATGACCAGATCTGCATTGGCGACAGCGTTATTGGCTGCCTTGGTGCCGTGCATACCTGCAAATCCCAGCACATTGGGATGCTCACTGGAAACGCCGCCAATCCCCATCAGGGTAAAGACAATCGGCAGATGATAATGCTCCGCAAAAGCAGCTACATCCAGGGAAGCACCTGCATTGATGACGCCGCCTCCGGAAATGATCACCGGCTGCTTCGCCTGACAAATCACCTCAGCCGCCTCTGCGGCACAAATCTTGAAATCCGCATCCGGCTGCCCCGGCTGCTTTGCCGGCATATCATCCTCATAAAATGGTGCCGTATTGAGAAGAATATCCCTGGGAATATCCACCAGCACAGGACCAGGACGGCCGTGGCGGGCAACCCGAAAGGCCTCCCGTACAGAAGCCGCCAGCTCCTTGGGGTCCTTGACCTTGTAATTGTGCTTGGTCACAGGCATCGTGACATCCATAATATCTATTTCCTGAAAGGAATCCCTGCCCAAAAGCCCTGTATCCACCTGACCGGTAAAAGCCACAACAGGAATAGAGTCCATAAAAGCAGTTGCCAGTCCGGTTACCAGATTGGTTGCACCAGGACCGGAGGTAGCAATGCACACACCCGTCTTGCCTGTAGCACGGGCATAGCCGTCAGCTGCATGAGCAGCGTTTTGTTCATGGGTAGTGAGAATCTGATTGATATCCTTTGCATCATAAAGGGCATCATACAGAGGAAGAATCATACCGCCAGGATAACCAAAAAGAGTATCCACTCCCTGCTCCTGGAGAATTTTTACGATTACCTGAGCTCCATTCATATACGGCCCTCCTATCAGAGATGATCTATAACCGCCTTGGTCATAGTCTGGGTATCAGCCTTCTTAAAGCCCTCATGCCACAGGTCGGCAGTACGCCAGCCATCAGCCAGAGCCTCCTCTACTGCTTTTTCCACAGCCTGTGCTGCTGCTTCCTCATTCAGGGAATAACGCAGGAGCATGGCACCAGACAAAATAGTGCCGATAGGGTTGGCTATCCCTTTGCCGGCAATATCAGGAGCAGAGCCGTGAATCGGCTCATACAGGCTGGTCAGCTCACCGATGGAAGCAGATGGCATCATGCCAATTGAACCGCCGATGACTGCAGCCTCATCACTGAGTATATCGCCGAAAAGATTGCCGGTGACAATGACATCAAACTGGGCAGGACGCACCGCCAGCTGCATGGCACAGTTATCCACATAGAGATTATTCAGCTCCACATCAGGATAAGCCTTCGCAGTTTCCGCCACAGTGCGCCGCCACAGGCGGGAGGTTGCCAGTACATTTGCCTTGTCCACAGAAGTGACCCTGCCGCTGCGCAGGCGGGCAGTTTCAAAAGCCAGCCTGGCAATGCGCTGAACCTCCGGCACGGAATAATTTTCCAGATCCCAGGCACGCTCAGTGCCGTTGAAATCCTCCGATTCGCATTTATCGCCAAAATAAATGCCGCCTACCAGCTCACGCACGATAACCAGGTCAACACCACTGACCAGTGCCGGCTTCAAAGGAGAATATTCAGCCAGGGTATCAGCTACCTTGACAGGACGGAGGTTGGCATACAGTCCCAGTCCCTTGCGCAGGCCCAAAATTGCCTTTTCAGGGCGCAGGGCAGGCTCGACACTGTCCCATTTGTCACCGCCTACGGCGCCAAAAAGCACACCGTCAGCAGCCTTGCAGGCCTCCAGCGTGTCCTCAGGCAAAGGCGTGCCAAACTTGTCATAGGCGGTACCGCCTGCATCCTTATATTCATATTCCAGCTCCAGGGAAAATCTCTCCGCAGTCTTTTGCAAAACTTCTACGGCAGATCCGGTAATCTCACTGCCGATGCCGTCTCCTGGAATTACCACAATCTTCTTTGCCATATCAACGCTTCTCCTTAATGTAGTTTATCAAGCCTCCGGCTTTGGCAATATCCTGCACAAAGCCCGGCAACGGCTGAGCGTGGAAAACATCACCGGTAGTGAGGTTTTCAATCATGCCGGTTGCCGTATCAACCCGCAGTTTGTCACCATGGCTGATTTTCTCTACATCAGAACCGATTTCCAGCAGCGGCAGACCGATATTGATGCCGTTGCGGTAAAAAATACGGGCGAAATCTGCTGCAATGACTACCGGCACGCCGGAGGCCTTGATGGCAACGGGAGCATGCTCACGGGAAGAGCCGCAGCCAAAATTCCTGCCGCCCACCATAACATCTCCTGCTGCCACATTAGCGGCAAAAGAAGCCTCCTGATGCTCGTCGCTGTCCTCCATGCAGTGGGCTGCCAGCTCCTTTGGCTCAAAGGAGTTAAGATAGCGGGCAGGAATAATCACATCTGTATCAATATTGTCGCCGTAGCGCCAAACCTTTCCTTCTAAGCTCATCTTACTTTACCTCCTCTGGAACTGCAATACGGCCAAGAACTGCACTGGCAGCTGCCACATAAGGGCCGGCCAGATAAACCTCAGAATCCACATGCCCCATGCGGCCGCGGAAATTGCGGTTGGTCGTGGATACTGCCTTTTCGCCCGCTGCCAGAATACCCATGTGTGCTCCCAGGCATGGCCCGCAGGTAGGCGTGCTGACAGCCGCTCCGGCGTTGATAAAGGTTTCCACATAGCCTGCCTTCATTGCCTCCAGATATACCTGCTGAGAACCCGGTATGACAATGCAGCGCACATCAGGATGTACATTGTGTCCTCTGAGGATTTCCGCAGCCTGCTGCAAATCCTCCAGACGGCCATTGGTACAGGAACCAATCACCACCTGATCGATTTTGATTTCACCGATTTCGGCAACCGGATGGGTATTTCCCGGCAAATGCGGGAAGGCCACTACCGGTGTCAGCTGAGAGAGGTCAATCTCAACTACCCGCTCATAAACGGCATCCTCATCAGGGGCAACAGCCTCATAAGGCTGCTGTACCCTGCCCTCAACATATTCCCTGGTGATGTCATCAAACGGGAAAATGCCATTCTTGCCGCCGGCCTCAATAGCCATATTGCTGATGGTCAGACGGTCTGTCATGGTCAGCTCTGCCACGCCCTCACCGGCAAATTCAATCGCCTTGTACAGAGCGCCATCCACGCCGATCATGCCGATTAAAGTCAGAATGACATCCTTGCCACAGATATGCTTTGGCTTTTTGCCTGTCAAAACTACCTTGATGGCCTTTGGCACCTTGAACCATGCCTCACCGGTCGCCATCGCCACGCCTAAGTCAGTCGACCCGACTCCGGTGGAAAAGCCATTGACCGCACCATAGGTACAGGTATGGGAATCTGCACCTATCGTCAGCATGCCAGGGCCGACGATGCCCTTTTCCGGCAGGATGACATGCTCAATGCCCACTCTGCCAATCTCAAAATAATTTTTGATGCTGTGCTTTTTGGCAAATTCCCGCACGGTCTTTGCCAGCCCGGCAGCCTTAATATCCTTGTTGGGCGTAAAGTGATCAGGCACCAAAGCAATTTTTGTATTATCAAATACAGGACGGCCAATTTTCTCAAACTCCTTGATAGCAGGAGGAGCAGTCACATCATTGGCAAGAACCATATCCAGCCTGCAGAAAATCAGCTGGCCTGCGGTTACAGCGTCCAGCCCTGCATGTCTGGCCAGAATTTTTTCTGTCATATTCATTCCCATAGTATACACCTCTCATTATGCCGCAAATAGGCTTATGCCAAATACGACATAAGCCTATTCACTAACTAACTATTTACTGATACAGAATATCAGAGCTTAGTCCTTGGACAAATCAGCGCCGTCCTTCAGCCAGCTCATCATGCCGCGCAGATTGGAGCCAACCTGCTCAATCTGATGCTCAGCATTCAGCTTGCGCATAGCATAGAAGTTTGGCCAGCCAACCTTGTTGTCGGTAAGGAACTTGTTGGCAAAGGTACCATCCTGGATTTCCTTCAATACCTGCTCCATTGCCTTGCGGCTAGGCTCAGCTACGACACGAGGACCGGATACATAGTCACCATACTCAGCAGTATTGGAAATAGACTTGCGCATCTTTGCCATGCCGCCCTCATACATGAGGTCAACGATGAGCTTCATCTCATGGAAGCACTCGAAATATGCAATCTCAGGCTGATATCCGGCAGCTACCAGAGTCTCAAAACCGTTTTTGATCAGAGAGCATACACCGCCGCAGAGAACAGCCTGCTCACCGAAGAGATCAGTTTCAGTCTCCTCCTTGAAGGTAGTCTGGATGCAGCCGGAACGAGTACCGCCAATACCGCGGGCATAAGCCAGTGCCAGCTCGAAGCAGTGACCGGTAGCATCCTGATAAGCAGCAAACACATCAGGAACACCGCCGCCTTCGGTAAAGGTACGGCGTACCAGATGACCAGGCCCCTTTGGAGCAACCATGAATACATCCACATCAGCAGGAGGAATGATCTGCTGGAAATGGATATTGAAGCCATGAGCAAAAGCCAATGCGCTGCCGGACTTCAGATTTGGAGCAATCTCCTTCTTATATACCTCAGCCTGCTTTTCATCAGGAATCAAAATCATAACGATGTCGGCAGCTGCTACAGCCTCACCAACTGGCAGAACCTTCAGACCCTTGCTCTCAGCAACAGCCTTGGACTTGGAACCATTATACAGACCTACAATTACATTCAGGCCGCTCTCCTTCAAATTCAGTGCATGCGCATGACCCTGAGAACCATAGCCAATAATAGCAACTGTCTTGTCCTTGATAACTTCCCAATTTACATCCTGGTCATAAAAGATTTTTGCCATAATACTCTCTCTCCTCACAATGTTCTTGTATTGAGTGCTCGCCCCGTTCCAGGCCGATAAGGCCCGTCCTGATTATTTCCAGTATCCCGTACGGCTTCAGGAGACGGGTAAATGCCGTCACCTTGTCATCATCGCCGGTAACCTCAAAAATCAGAGTCGTAGGCTGCACATCAATGACCCGAGCTCTGAAAAGCTCTGCCATCTTTAACACATCCAGTCTGTTGGTATCATCTGCACTGACCTTGATCATGGTCATGCCGCGATAAACAGCCGCACCGTCTGCCAGCCGCTGAACGGCTTCCACATCCGGCAGCTTTTCCAGCTGCTTCATCATCTGATCCACCAGATATTCATCCCCGTGCACTACCACAGTAATGCGGGAAAACTCAGGAGACTCCGTAATACCCACAGCGAGGCTGTCAATATTGAACTCCCTGCGCGAAAACATACTTGCTACACGAACCAGCACACCAGTCTGATTCTTCACCAAAACAGATAATACATGCTTCATAAAGAAAATACCTCCCATACCATCTGCTCACGGCCACTGCAACAAGTTTTCGTTGAGCTTTGTCTATTATTACTCATTAACACTAATTTGTCAACCTTTGATGTAAATATATTACACCTGTTGTTTTTGCAGAGGATATTTGTTTTCTCGCAATAAACAAATACCGTTTTAAGATAAAAAGTTTGCTCAAAAAGCGTCTTTGTCCTTTTACAGGTTACATATCCCAATTCATGTAAGGATTGTGTATCAAATTGGAATTGTAGTAGCGTGAATCATGGGAAACCTCTCTGCCTGCCCATTCCGGCAGATAAAGGGGCGCATCCTCAGATGGCAGCTCCGCCTCCGCAACTATCAGTCCCTCATTGGCACCGGAAAAAACATCTATTTCCCACTGCTGACCATGCAGCTCCTCTGTATAGCGTACCTTTTCTACCAGAGGACGCAGGCAGAGCTCATCCAAAAGCTGCCTGGCCTCTGACCGTGGTATCTCATATTCCAGCTCTGTCCGGGAAATCCCCCTGGTCCTGCCTTTAATGGTCAGAAACCCCTTTTTGCCTCTGATGCGCACCCTGACGATACGATCCGGATCCAGAGAAAGGTATCCCTGAGCTATCTCAGTGCCTCTGTCTTTAGGCTGCCACAAATCCTGCCTGACTAAAAACTTGCGTTCAATTTCCTTTGCCATCACTGTTCACCGATAATCCTGACCTCCGGAAATAACCTGACGCCATTTTTTGCATAGACTCTGTCCTGCACCTCTTTGATGAGATTCAGCACATCAGCCGCCGTGGCGTGGCCTGAATTGACCACGAAGCCGGCATGCTTGGTGGAAATCTGTGCGCCTCCCACCTGCAGCCCCTTCAAACCTGTTTCATCAATCAGTGTGCCGGCAAAATAGCCCTGCGGACGCTTGAAGGTACTGCCGGCACTTGGCAGCTCCAACGGCTGCTTGCTCTCTCTGCGGCTGGTAAAATCAGCAATCTTCGCCTGGATTTCTGCCTGGTCTCCCGGCTCAAGCTCCAGCGTAATTTCACAGATAGCCTGCCCGTTATGCTGAAAGACGCTGTGTCGATAGCCAAAATCCAGCTCATCCTTCTCATAGGTAATGATTTTGCCATTATGCGCGACTGCCTTGACCTGTGCCACAACACTCTGCATATCCCCGTCATAGGCGCCGGCGTTCATGAATACCGCGCCGCCGAGGCTGCCGGGGATACCGCAGGCAAACTCCAAACCTTTGAGTCCGTTCTCTGCGGCAAATTGTGTCACATGCTTCAGATAGGCACCTGCACCGGCAATGATCCGATTACCCTCGCAGTATTTGTAGCTCATAGGAGAGTGCAGCTTGATTACAGCACCGCGGATTCCTTTGTCCAGTACCAGCACATTGGAGCCATTGCCCAAAATAGTATGTGGTATATCAAAATCTCTCAGCAGCACAAAAATCCTCGACAGCTGCTCCATATTGGAAGGGAACAGCAGATAATCTGCCGGCCCGCCGATATTAAATGTAGTATGCCTGCTCATAGGCTCATTGACAAAGAACTGGTCCTCTCCCAGCAAAGCCCGCACTTCCGCAATAAATTCCTGATTCAATGACATCTCATCATTCCCTTATCTATTATAATTTTTATTATATGCAATATATCAGCTTTGATAATTATACTAACAAATATAGCTTTTGAAAAGTGTATTTATTGTTCGTACTGGAATTTTCATGTATAATGAAAAAGAATTGAATTAATGGAGTTGCACTTTATGCGAAAATTTATAACCTGTTTTCTGGCTTTTTTTGTCATTATCTTCGTTTTTACCGTACTTTGTATTTTTCTCACAGAAAAAACAGATTTAATGGGACTGAAAAATTATAAAGCTGCCATCAGCTTCTCCAATATGGAGGGACAGACGGTTTTATCCTGGAGCCGCTACCCCTATCCTTGCTTTTATCAGGTAGAGACCTATTACAGGACAACAGGGCTGGTGGCGAATGAAGAAAAATATCACAAGGTGGCTTCCAGCTTTACCTTTCAGAACTCCTACACCGTGCCGCCTACGGCAATTCCTGCTTACTACAGGATTACAGCCTATGGCCTTTTCGGCAAATTGTCAGGTGAGGAAGCACTTATTGAGAATACGAACTATCGGGAGCCTCTGCGCCCCATGCCGATAACTGAGTACAACCCGGACAAGCCTGCCAGCCTGAAGCCATATTTGGTCTGGCACAGTGTCCCCGATGGAGTGCTCTATGAGCTGGAGCTTTTGTCCGGGCTGCCGGATGAGGAAAATACCGCCAGGCTTTCCTCCGTCAATCACATTTATGCTACCCAGCAGATATTTACCAACGGCCTTCAAATTGACCTGACGCCGTACAGAGAGCTGCCTTCCCTTTACTGGCGGGTGCGTGCCATGAATCTTCGCAAGGAGCCCATTGGTGTATTTTCCAAGGCTGAACCGATCTATATCGATGCCAGACAGCCGGTTCCCAACAAGCCGCTGCTGAATAAATTTGATCGGATGCCGCATTTCACCCAGCCGGTCTACCCTGTGTTCAACTGGATTCCCATGCTGGGTGCAGTACGCTATGAGGTAGAGCTCCTGACGGCGCCGCCGCCCCAGGAAAACAATACCCTGCCGACTCCCGGCAGAAGCTGGGCAAAAACCGTCGACAGCGCCTTCAGCTGCTATGACGAATATGCCAGATATTACGCCGGCACCTATTACTGGCGGGTGCGGGGACTGGATGCCCAGGGCAATACTGTCGGCACCTATTCCGACACAGACAGCTTTGTGGTGCCCTCCCACCTTTCCCGCCCTCTAGCTGCAGCCTTTGGTGACAGCATTACCCACGGCGGCGGAGCGGTTTCCTTCTCGCCTGCCAATCTGGAATACAGCTACATAACCTATATGGATGATGAATGTGTCAATCTGGGGCGCAGCGGCGACACCTCCGCCACTACTCTTGCCCGCTTTGACCGCGATGTCCTGCCTATTATGCCGAAAAATCTCCTGATTATGACCGGCTCCAACAGCCTGCGCGCTCCCGATATCTCAGCACAAATGGTCATCAGGGATTTGATCGGCATTATCCAGAAATGCCGCAGGAACGATATTCGTCCCATCCTTATGACACTGCCGCCTATCAATCCCGATAATATCATGCTTGCCTTCCAGACTCCTACAGATCCGAACTGGTACAGCAAGCTGCAGCTCATCAACGGCTTTATCCGTCAGCAGGATTATTACATCGATCTGGAGCCTTATTTTTATGATGATACCCACAGCAAGCTTGCTCCCGGCTGGGCCAACGACGGTCTCCATGCCGATATACAGGGCAAGATGCTGATTGGAGAAGTCATCAATCTGCATAAGGATTTATTCCGACGCTGAGCGGCTGAGCAGGAGCGCAAGCTGCACAGATGGTTTTTCACAGCAAAATAGGCTGGGTTTTATCCCAGCCTATTTTGCTGTATGCAATTATCATCTGAAAATATTTATAGAGGGTCCGGCAGCTCCATATCATTCACCTCTGCCTGAGGCAGCTCCGGCAAATCACTAAGCGTATTCAGGCCGAAGCACTTCAGAAAGGTCTCGGTTGTGCCGTATAATATGGGCCTGCCGATAGCCTCCCTGCGCCCAAGCTCACGAATCAAATCCATTTCCAGCAGCTTTGCCATGATTTTTTCAATCCGCACGCCTCGGATATGCTCAATTTCCTGTTTGGTAATCGGCTGCTTGAAGGCCACAATGGACAAAGTCTCCATAGCCGCAGGGGAAAGTCTTTTATCCCTTTCCTCACTCAGCCGCTCCACATAGGAATAATATTTCGAGCGTGTCACGAGCTGCCAGCCACCCGCTACCTGCTGCAGCTGCAGGCCGCTGTGCCGCTCATCAAGCCCTTGAGCATATGCCGCCGTCAGCTCCGCCAAAGAAGCGGCGTCAATCACCAAAATTTCCTGCAAAATATCCGATGAAACTGATTCTCCATTCGCAAATAAAATTGCCTCTAAAGCCGCAATTAATTCCTGCCTGTCCACTGCTGCCTCCACCTCTGAACAACAGGCAGCCGCACCCTGACAAAGGATTGCGGCTGCCGCAATTTTCATGCTTTTACACACATATAAATTTCACCGCACTGAATTTCCTGCTGTACTGCGATTGTCCGCAGCTTGATCAGCTCCAGCAGTGCCAAAAAGGTTGCAATCAGCTCACTGCGGCTGCTGCCTGTAAAAGCATCCCCAAATTTCAGCCTGCCGCCCCGGCGATGCAAAAGGGAAATCAGCAGCTCCATCTTGTCCTGTACACTGAATTCCTCCGGCCTGACCAATACCTGAGGCAGCTGCAGCTCCATGCGGACAGCCAGTACATTGGCAAAGGCCTCCAGCAGATCATCGAGTGACAGATTTTGCGGCGGCAGATGCCGTACCGGCAGATCCGCCGGTGCACGGGACATAAATCTCTCCTGTGCCTGCTGCAGCTTCTCCATGACACTGCTGACCTCCTTGAAGCGGCGATATTCCAAAATGCGGTCAATCAGCTCCTGACGCGGATCTGCCTCCTCCTCATCCCTTGGCTTGGGCGGCTTTGGCAGAAGCATCCTGGATTTTATCTGCAGCAGAGTAGCTGCCATAATAATAAACTCGCTGGCAACCTCTATATCGAAGCTGCGGAAATCATCCAGGTACGCAATGTACTGCTCTGTCAGGGATGCGATGGGAATATCGTAGATATCTATTTTATTCTTCTCAATAAGATGCATCAAAAGCTCCATCGGGCCTTCAAAGCATTCCAGCCTTATTGAATACTGTTCCATAGCTGCATCAGCCCTGATATTTGGCCGCCTGCGACCTGATCAGCTCCGCATCAGCAAAATAATTGATCTTCATGGCATTCCTTACATCCTGCAAGGTAGCCTCAGCCACGCTGCGTGCCCGGTCGCTGCCTGCCCTGAGAATATCATATACAGCAGCAATATCCTTCTCATATTCCCTGCGGCGGGCGCGGATAGGTGCCAGCTCTGCCTGCAGGACATTATTCAGGAAGCGCTTGATTTTCACATCGCCAAGACCGCCCCTGGTATAATGCTCTTTCAATTCATCCAGATTTTTATAATCAGGCAGATACTCGGCAAAATCCGACTCCTTGCTGAAAGCATCAAGATAAGTAAATACGGTATTGCCTTCCAGGTGGCCAGGGTCAGAAACCTTGATATGGGTAGGATCCGTATACATATTCATGATTTTTTCCTGAACCGTCTTTTCATCATCGGAAAGATAAATGCAGTTGCCTAGGGATTTGCTCATTTTCGCCTTGCCGTCAGTACCAGGCAGACGGCGGCAGATATCGTTCTCAGGCAGCATGATATCAGGCTCTACCAATGCCTCCGTATCATAAATGCGGTTGAAGCTGCGGACGATTTCCTTGGTCTGCTCAAGCATAGGCAGCTGGTCCTCTCCCACAGGCACCAGGGTCGCCTTGAAGGCAGTAATGTCTGCTGCCTGGCTGATTGGATAACAGAAAAAACCTACTGGGATGCTTCCCTCGAAGCCGCGCAGCTGAATCTCTGATTTTACGGTAGGATTGCGCTGTACGCGGGCCACAGTAACCAGATTCATATAGTAGAAGGATAATTCCGTGAGCTGGGGCAGCATTGACTGGATGAATAGGGTGGACTTGGCCGGGTCCAATCCTACAGACAGATAGTCCAGAGCGACCTCAATGATGTTCTGGCGCACCTTCTCAGGATTGTCAAAATTGTCAGTCAGGGCCTGGGCATCGGCAATCATTATGTATATATCATCAAAGCTGCCGGAATTCTGCAGCTCTACGCGCCGCTTCAGAGAACCAACATAATGGCCTACATGAAGCTTGCCAGTAGGTCTGTCACCAGTCAAAATAATCTTTTTCATCGCTAAAAATCCTCCCTATATCAGTGCACAAGCACCCCTTACTTAAAAGAAAACCCCAATCACAGAATCAAATATATTTAAAATAAAACGCTGCATAGGAATCAAAATCATGGTCAGAAACGGCGTCATCATCAGGAAAATAAGAATGATGAAGCTGTACCGTTCCAGAGACATCATCTTGTAGGCGTATTTGCCCGGCAGAAGCACCATCAGCACCCTTGAGCCGTCCAAAGGCGGCAGCGGCAGCATATTGAAGATGGCAAAATTGATGTTGAAAAGCACCATCATAGAAAGCACCAGCCTGACGCCTTCGGAAAAAATTCCCAGCTTGAACAGCACCGCCATGACAAGCAAGGACAAAAAGGCCACAACCAGATTGGAAGCAGGCCCTGCCAGTGCTACCAGCATTTCTCCCTTGCGCCAGTCACGAAAATTGCGGGAATTTATCATCACAGGCTTTGCCCAGCCAAAATGTGCAACCAGAAGCATCAAAAGACCTATAGGGTCAATATGCGCCTTGGGATTCAGGGTAAGTCGCCCCATCATGCGGGGAGTAAAGTCTCCCATAGCGACCGCTACCCTGGCATGGGCATACTCATGGACAACCAGAGCTATCAGCAGCCCCGGCAAACCTGCTATCAGGCTCATCAGACTAAAATCAAACATACAAGACCTCCTTACCTGCTGTTATGCAATTCTCGGAAAAGCAGCACAGCCGTAATTGACTTGGCATCGCAAATCTCACCGGATTTTATCTTTTCTACGGCCTCTGCCATCGTCAATACACAAACATTGATGAACTCATCAGCATCAGGATGCTGACTGCCGGAGGTCAGTCCCTCCGCTGCATAAATGGAAATATACTCATCTGAAAATCCCACCGTAGTAGCAAGCCTGGTCAGGAAGGTATATTTTTCTGCCCGATAACCGGTTTCCTCCGAAAGCTCCCGGCTGGCACATGCCAAAGCATCTTCTCCCTGAAAATCCAGCTTGCCTGCAGGAATCTCCAGAGTAACCTGATGGATAGGATAACGGTACTGGCGCACAAAAATCAAATTTCCCTCAGCAGTGACAGGCAGCACTGCCGCAGCGCCAGGATGCTTGACCCACTCACGGATTGCCGTGCCGCCATTGGGCAGTCTTACAGTATCTCTTTTGACATGCAGCAAAGTACCGTCAAATATATCTTCACTGCTGAGCTTTTTTTCAATTAAATCCTCATCCATTTTTTCTGTACCCCTCTTTTTTTACTTTTGCATAAGCGATCATTTCCCGCGCATTGTCCAGCGATGCCGATGTTACATTGGCACCGGATGCCATCCTGGCGATTTCATTGATGCGTTCTTCGTCAGACAGCGGATGGATCATCGTAGCGGCCTGGTCATTCACTACATGCTTGCTTATATACAAATGATTGTCTGCCATACAGGCAATCTGCGGCAAATGAGTGATGCAAAGGACCTGCTTGCCCGCAGCTACCATTGCAATGCGCTCAGCCACCATCTGAGCAGTCTTGCCTCCGATACCGGTATCTATCTCGTCAAAAACCATACTGGCAGGAGAGGTATCCCGATACGCCATAACTGTTTTGACCGCCAGGGCTATCCTGGACAGCTCCCCGCCGGAAGCCACCTTCTGAATCGGCTTGGCCGGCTGTCCGGGATTGGCGGAAAAAAGGATCTCCAGCCTATCCCTGCCATTGCTGCCCAGCTCCCCTGAATCATCCACGGCAATTAAAAAACGGGCATCCGGCATCCCCAAAGCTGTCAAATGACCCTCCACAGCCCCGGATAAATCCATCGCTGCCTGTTTTCTCAGCTCTGTCAGCCTCAATGCGGCAGTCTCTGCCGCTGCCTTATTTTCAGACACCCTGGTCTCCAACACGGCAATATCATCATCATAGTTTTCGATATTGGCAAGCTCCTGCTGGCATTCAGCGCAATATGCCGCAATATCAGCAGTCGTCGCACCATATTTTCTGCGCAGCTTGTCTATGGTGTCCATGCGGCTCTGGAGCTTATCCAGCAGTCTGGAATCAAATTCCAGTGAATCCGCGTAGTCACGCACCTCATAACCGGCCTCCCTGACCTGTACCGCCGCATCCCTGAGAGTGTTGACTGCCTCCGTCAGAGAATCATCAAAACGGCTGAGGCTTTTCAGGCTTTCCACTGCCTCCTCCAAACTGCTGACTGCTCCCGGGCCATTCTGTCCGCCGCCATACAGCAGCTCGCAGGCAGTGCCGATATACCGGGAAATCTTTTCAGAATTCGTCATCTTATTGATGGAGCGCTGCAGCTCATCCTCTTCATTCTCCTGAAGCTGGGCCGCTTCGATTTCATTGATCTGCCAGCGAAGCATATCCAGCCGCTGCTCATAGTCCCGCGAAGAAGCCTTCTTATCCGCCAGCTCTTTTGCCGCAGCCCTGTACACCTGATATGGCTTCCTGTAATCTGACAGAGCCTGCTGCACCTCAGGGTTCGCTTCATCCACCAGTGCAGACTGGCTCTCCTGCTTCAAAAGGGACAGATTTTCATTCTGCCCGTGAATATCCACCAGCAGCGTGCCCAGCTCCTTGAGCACAGACAAAGTAGTATGACAGCCATTGATCAGGATACTGCCCCTGCCGCTCCTGGTAATCTGGCGGGTAATAATCAGCTCACCGCCGTCTGTACTGATGAGCTGCTCCTGCAAAAAGCCTGTCACCTTCGGCTGCTCCTCCAGCGAAAATACAGCCTCTACCCGCAGCCAGTCACAGCCGCTGCGAATCAGATCCGTGGACAAGCGGCTGCCCAGCATGGCTCCCAATGCATCAATCAAAATAGATTTGCCTGCACCGGTTTCACCCGTCAATATATTCAAGCCCTTATCAAATTCAATCTGGATATGCTCCAAAAGAGCAAAATTCCAAACAGTAAGCGTATTCAGCATGCTTATCCCCTATTCTGCCGCTTTGACCGTCCTCATGCCCCCATTGACATAGTCTTCAACCGAATGACAATGCCCTTGGCAAGTTCCTTTTGCTTAACTATCGCCAGTACCGTATCATCACCGGCCACCGTGCCGATGATTTCCGGCCAGTGCGCATTATCCAAAGCAAAGGCCACCGTACCTCCTGCACTGGGATGCGTTTTTATCACTACAATATTTTCGCTGTAATCAATTTTGGTCACTACATCCTGAAAAATCTTCTGCAGCTTCGACTCAGAATGTACCTGCTGTACATCCATCGGATAGGAATAACGATATTTGCCATGGCCGTAAGGAATCTTTACCAGATGCAGCTCCTTGATGTCTCTGGATACGGTGGCCTGAGTCACCTCTATCTTCTGCTCCTTGAGCGCTGCTGCCAGCTCCTCCTGGGTTTCTATGATCTGCGCCTCTATGATTGCCTTTATTTTTGCCTGACGATAGTTTTTCAAAAGTCTCACCTCACACTTTTTAAAGATTGCGCCACAGCTTTTTCTTTAAAGTATAATAATAATTTCGATCCTCGAATTTTATGATTTTGGAAGGATTCTTCGCCTTGCGTACAGTGACTTCATCTCCCGGCAGCAGCGGATAGCTCTCCTGCCCGTCCAGCGTAATCTGGATGTCCTGATGCACTGCCGCTATATGGATCCTCACCTTGTCCTCATCCGGAATCACCATCGGCCGCACCTCCAGAGTATGCGGACAAATAGGGGTAAGCAGCAGTGCCTTGACTGCCGGATTGATGACAGGCCCGCCTGCTGACAAAGAATACGCTGTAGAACCCGTAGCAGTGGAAATGATAACTCCATCGGCCTTGTAATCCGTCAGCCGGCAGCCGTCCACGCTCACTCCCAGATGCAGCATCCGGGAAACACTGCCCTTGCTGATAACCATATCATTCAGTGCATGTCCCAAAAAACGCTTTTCGCCGCGGCTGTACTGGGAGCTTGAAATCACCGTGCGCTCTTCAATATAATATTCGTCATTCAGCAGCTTCTGCAGCCGCCTTTCCAGCTCCGGGACTTCAATATCTGCCAGAAAGCCGACATTGCCGATGTTGATGCCGCAGCAGGGTATATCCTGGGCGTACAGCTGACGGCATACGCCCAGCAGGGTGCCGTCACCGCCAATGCTCAGACCAATGTCCACCTGCTGCTCATCCAGCTTCTGCACGCCAAGTTCACTGCAGCCAAAAGCACCTGCGGCATTTTCCTGCATCACCAGGCGTACGGCTTTATCCTTAAAAAAGGTTATAATACGCTCCAATACGCCAGCAGATTCTTTTTTTTCTATATTTGGAAAAATTGCTATTGTTTTCATTGCGCACCTGTCTTTTTCAATCCACGATACCGTGCAGTACCCTCAAAAGCTGCTACTTGTCAAGAGCATCATGAGCAGCCTGAACAGTCTGCAGAATAAGCTCGTCGCTTACTGCATCCACAGCCTCCTGCGACTTAGTGAGCCAGATAAGATATTCTATGTTGCCCTCCGGCCCCTTGACCGGAGAAAAGGTCAGCGCCAAAGGGATCAGGTTCATCTGGCGTACCACGGATACCACATGGAACACCACTTCCTCATGTACGCGGGCATCCCTCACCACGCCTTTTTTGCCGATTTTTTCCCTGCCGGCTTCAAACTGCGGCTTGATCAAAGCCACAATCTCTCCTACAGGCTGCAGCATACCGCTGACTGCAGGCAAAACCTTTTCCAGAGAAATGAATGCCACATCAATAGAAGCCAAATCCACCGGTTCTCCCAGCTGTTCAGCAGTGACATTCCGGACATTGGTCCTTTCCATATTGATGACCCGTTCATCTGTACGCAGGCTCCAGGCAAGCTGCCCATAGCCTACATCAATGGCAAAGACCTTTACGGCACCATTTTGCAGCATGCAATCCGTAAAGCCGCCCGTCGAGGCACCTATGTCTGCTGCCGTCTTGCCCGCCAGCGACACGCCGAACTCCCTGATTGCCTTCTCCAGCTTCAGCCCGCCGCGGCTGACATAGGGAAGAGTATTGCCCAAAAGACGGATTTCGGCCTCAGCCTTGACCATCGTGCCTGCTTTGTCTATTTTCTGGCCATCCACCAGTACCAGCCCCGCCATGATTGTTGTTTTTGCTCTTTCCCTGCTCTGAACAAGGTTCCTTCTGACCAGCAGAGCATCCAACCGTTCCTTTGCCATTAATCCATACCACCAACATTCTCAATAATCCTGTCTGCTATCTGCTGAGGCAGCAAGCCGCAAAGCTCCAGAAGCTGCGGACAGGAGCCCTGCTCAATAAATTCATCCCTGATGCCAAAACGCATCGTCTCAACACTCAGCTTCCTGTCTGACAAAAACTCCAGCACCGCAGAACCAAAGCCGCCTGCCAGGGCATTTTCCTCCAAAGTGACCCACAGCTGCGGCCGACTGGCTGCCAGCTCTGCCAAAAGCTCACAGTCCAGAGGCTTGACAAAGCGCATATTGACCACTGTAGTCTTGAAGTTGGCCATATTCAGAAGCCTAGCTGCCTCCACTGCCTGTTTGACCATGCTGCCGAGAGCCAACAGGACAATGCCCCTGCCATCACCGGAAAGGATTTCTCCCTTGCCGACAGGCAGCGCAGTAAACCCCAGATCCAGCTCCGCCCCGGCTGCGGAACCACGCGGATAACGCACTGCTGATGGTCCATTGTATTTAGAGGCCGTATAAAGCATATTGCGCAGCTCATTTTCGTCCTTAGGAGCCATCACTACCATATTGGGAATATGGCGCAGATAGGAATAATCAAAAACGCCGTGATGCGTAGCTCCGTCCGCTCCAACCAGTCCCGCTCTGTCCAGACAAAGAGTGACCGGCAGCTTTTGCAGGCAGACATCATGCAGGATTTGGTCATAAGCCCGCTGGGCAAAGGTTGAATACAGTGCCACCATCGGATGTGCGCCTGCCGCTGCCATCCCCGCCGCCATAGTGACGGCATGCTCCTCTGCGATTCCCACATCAAAAAAACGCTCCGGGAAGTCCCTGGCAAATTTCTTCAGACCTGTACCTGATGGCATGGCCGCCGTAATTGCCAGAATACTGTTGTCCTCACAGGCCAGCTCCAGCATGGTATGCCCGAAAATATCCGTATAGGACGGAGGCGCCGAAGGATTTTTTATGGGCTCGCCTGTCGCCTTGTTGAACCTGCTGATGCCATGGAATTTATTGGGATTTTCCTCTGCCGGAGTATATCCCTTGCCCTTCCTGGTACGCACATGCACCAGAACTGGCCCATCCAGCTGGTTCAGCTGGCGGAAGACCTCCTGCATGCCCTCGATATTATGTCCATCCAAAGGGCCAACATAGGTAAAGCCCATTTCCTCAAACCAGCTGCCTGAGGTGATGGCCGCCTTGACCCCCTCCTTGAGGCATTCTGCAGTTTTCAGCACAGTATCCCCGATATGTGGTATGTTTTTGATAAAGCCCCCCAAATCCTTCTTTACCTTGGCATACTGCGGGGCCAGCTTAATGCGGGACAGATATTCCGACATGGCGCCAACATTTTTATCGATGGACATTTCATTGTCATTCAAAATGACAATCAGCCTTTTCCCGGAGGAGCCTGCATAATTCAGCCCCTCATAAGCCTCACCGCCGGTAAGGGCACCATCACCGATGATGGCAATGACATTATACGACTTGCCCTCCAGATCTCGCACAATGGACATGCCTACTGCCGCTGAGATAGAGGTGCTGGCATGCCCCACGCCAAAGGCATCACAGGGAGATTCCTCCCGCTTTGGAAAGCCGGTAATGCCGTGCAGCTGCCGCAATGTGGCGAAGTTTTCCCGCCGTCCGGTCAAAATCTTATGTGCATAGGCTTGGTGGCCTACATCCCAAACAATCTTATCGCTCTCAGGATTGAACACACTGTATAAAGCCAAAGTCAAATCCACCGTGCCCAGGCTCGGTGCCAAATGGCCGCCGTTCTGAGCACAGGTGTCAATAATCATGCGCCGAAGCTCTGCTGAAAGTATCTGCAGATGCGAAAGGGATATTTGTTGAATATCAGCAGGACGCTTGATGCGGTCTAATATCTGTTCCAAAAAACTCGCCCCTTTTATTTATTTCTTTCCAGCAGCATCTGTACCAGCTCCCTCAGGAACTGAGCTTCTGCGCCGAAAGTGTCCAGCGCCTCCAGAGCCTGCGCTGCAGTATCAGCCGCCAGCCCACGGGCTTCCTCCAAAGAGCTGAGCGTAACATAGGTAGACTTGTTGTTGCGCTCGTCGCTGCCTACAGGCTTGCCTATTACAGACTCGTCTCCCACCACATCCAAAATATCATCTGTAATCTGGAAGGCCAGGCCAAAGCAGTCTGCACATTCAGTCAATGCCTCGAGCTGTTTGTCCGAGGCTCCGCCCAAAAGGGCACCGCTGCGGATTGCTGCCCGAAAAAGCGCACCTGTTTTACCCATGTGCATGGTGCGAAGCTGCTCCATGGAAATTCTCTTTCCCTCCGACAGCATATCTATTACCTGACCGCCTACCATTCCATTCGGTCCCGCTGCAATGCTTATTTCCCTGACTACCTGCAGCAGTACCTCCGCTGGTACCCCCTGCTGACGCAGGATGACCTCAAAGGCCTGGGTCAAAAGAGCATCTCCTGCCAAAATAGCCAATGCCTCACCATAGACCTTGTGATTGGTCAGCTTGCCCCGCCGGTAATCATCATTGTCCATCGCAGGCAGATCATCATGGATGAGAGAATATGTATGGATCATTTCCATGCCGCAGGCAGCCTGTATGAAATCTGTTCCCCTGGCACCCACAGCATCCGCAGCCGCCATGACAAGAATCGGACGCAGCCGTTTCCCTCCTGCTGTCAGGCTGTATTTCATCGATGCAGCCAGCTCTGGCACCAGAGCATTTTCCTCGCCCAGTTCCCTGAGCAGTGCGGCTTCCACCAGCCTGATGCGCTCATTCCATTTTTCCTTGTCCATTACTGTTCCCCCTCAATCACCAGCTCCTGCTCCGTCACACTGCCATCAGGTGACACCTGCAGAAGAATGTCCATCTGCTGTTCTGCTTTTTTCAGTGCTTCCAGACATTTTCCTGACAGCTCTATGCCTTTGGTATAATCTGCCATGATTTCATCAAGACCGGCCTCACCATTTTCCAGCCGTTCTACAATCTGCTCCAGATCCTGCAGATTTTTTTCAAAAGAAGCCTCTTTCCTGCGCGGCATACTCATACCTCCTCTATGCTGGTAACCCGTGCTGCAAAAGCACCATCAGAAACCTGCACTCTTATTATTTCATCAGCAGCCAGACTGTTTATGCTCGATACAACAGCACCGTCTTTTTTCTGCACAAGGCCATAGCCCCTGCGCAGAATGCCCAGTGGATTCACCAGCTCCAGCTTATCTGTCAGATGTGCTATTCGCTGCCTGCGCTCTTTAAGCTGCCGTCCTGCACCTTGCCGCAGCCGTTCCCGCAGCATATCAAGACGCTGGTGCCGTTCAGCGAGCATGGATTTCGGCTGGCTCATCACAGTTCTCTGCAGCAGTCCCTGCAGCCTGGCAGCCCTGGTTTCCAACCTGCGGCGCAGACTGTTTCTCATACGCAGCTTCATACTGTCCAGCTGCCCTGATATTTCCCGTATGTCCCGCACGGCCAGCTCCGCTGCCTGCGACGGTGTAGCAGCTCTTTTATCTGCTGCAAAATCTGCCAAAGTGAAATCTGTTTCATGGCCTACTGCCGAGATAACCGGTATGCGGGAGCGAAAAATCGCCCGCACCACAATTTCCTCATTGAATGCCCACAAATCCTCTATTGACCCGCCGCCTCTGCCGACGATCAGCACATCGACAGGATATTGCCTGCTGAAAAAATCTATTGCTGCTGCAATCTGCTCCGACGAACCCTCTCCCTGCACCTGCACCGGCTTCAATACCAGCTGCACCGCTGGGAAACGCCGTTTGGCAACGCGATAAATATCCCTGAGCACCGCTCCTGACGGTGAGGTAACGATACCTATTTTTTTAGGGTACACCGGCAGGTTCTTTTTATGCGCAGCATCAAAAAGCCCTTCCCCTGCCAGTTTTTCTTTCAGCTGCTCAAAAGCCGCCGCCAAATCGCCTATGCCATCCGCAGCCATATTGCTGACATAAAGCTGATATCTGCCTCCGTCTGTATAAACATTGACTGCTCCTGCCGCAATCACCTGCATTCCGTCCTGAGGCTGGAACCTCATCCTTTGGGCATTGCTTCTGAACATAACACAGGGAATGAGCGCGCCCTTGTCCTTTAAATTAAAATAGCAGTGTCCGGAGCTGTATTTTTTAAAGTTAGAAATCTCTCCCGTCACAGCTATATTTTTCAGAGCATTGTCCCCGGCTATTAAATTTGCAAGATACTTTGTCAGTTCACTGACCGTTACGACCCTGGACATACACTCTCCTTTGACAGACAAAGGAGCTGCTTCAGCATAGACCTTACACCAGCAGCCCCAAAATCACCTGCGCATTATAGCACCCAAAATACCGTTGACAAAGCGGCCGGAATCATCAGTGCCATACTTCTTGGCCAGCTCTACCGCCTCATTGATGACAATATTGGGGGTTATTTTATCTTCTCTGAAATT
>JAQUZO010000051.1 GCA_028691285.1 Anaerovibrio sp.
TCAAGCATGGTCGACGCATCGGCACATGCCCAGGAACACATGAATTCCGCTATCAAGGGAGGCGTAAAATACTGCCCGAACCTCCTGATGTGTGCCCTGCCAAGCCGCTGCATGTAGACAGCTTCTTTCTTCATGGCAGCAGCCTACAGCATAGAGTTTTCCAGCTCAACAAAATCATTTATTCTGTCCTGAAGCAGGCAGCTGCAGATAATCCCCAGCCCAAACAACGACAGGAGCAAATAAATCAGCGACTCGTTGGTCCGGCTCCTCATACCATGCTTTTCCGTTACCTCAGAGACAGCCTCACCCATTTTGTAGCACCAGTAAAAGCCGTAGATACCACAGGTAATAAGGCTGTAGAAAATGACCCAGCCGCCCGTAGCAGTGTTTTGCCGCCCCAAAAGCTCATGCATCTCATTGGTCATTTTGTAAAGCCAGTACAGCCCATATATACCAAAAGTGACAAATGTCAGAACCACCGCTAAAACTATATTTCTTTTTTGCATTTTAACCTCCAAATATAACAACATTACGACTCCTCATTATAGCCCATAAATATAATAGTGTCAAAACCACCTTTTCCTTCGGGCATAAATCTGATATTATATTTTTATCTTAAACTGACTATTTCAATATAGTCAATACAGCATTATACTATACAGCATATTCATTATACTAAATCAAGTCAGGAGATGCTGTCATGAAATTTACCACTAAAGAATTATGCCTTACTGCTTTGTTTACCGCTTTGGTCTTTGTGATGACCTTTGTGCCCAAAATCCCTATACCTCTCGGTTATGCCCATTTAGGCAATGCTGCTGTTTTCCTGAGCGTCATCATGCTGGACAGGCACAAGGGTGCGGTCGCCGGTTCTCTCGGCTCAGCTCTGGCAGACCTTATCGGAGGCTTCACCATCTGGATTCTCCCTACACTGGTGATAAAATATGTCATGGCAATGATTTTTGCCAGCTGCTGCGGCAAAACGGACCACAGCGGAATTGCTGTGAATGGAAAAACTCTGGCAGCTTTGTTTGGCGCCTGTCTGTGGATGGTGATTGCCTATACTCTGGCGGGAGCTGCTCTCTACGGCAGTCTGGCTGCCGGGCTTGCCTCCCTGCCGGGACTGGCAATGGAAGGGCTGATGAACGCCGTTGTATTCCTGGCATTGGCCAAACCATTGCAGAAAATCCGTTTATGAAATATGCTGACGAATCCCCTAAAAAGTGCCGCCTGACGGCTGCATTTTTTATGAAGCTGCCAATACTGACGAAAAGGACGATATGCTATGCTGACTCTGGAACTGGGCAAAAGTAAAAATATACCTCTTTATCAGCAGATTTATCAATATATCAAGCAGGAGGTCCTGACGCACAGGCTCAAGGCCGGCAGCCGCCTGCCCTCCAAGCGGGCACTGGCTGCCCAGCTTGGCATCAGCACCATTACTGTCGAAAATGCCTATGGTCAGCTCATGTCTGAAGGATATATCTATGCAAAGCTGAAGTCCGGCTATTATGTTTCAGCATTGGAAAACCTTGCCCCGCCAGCCCCTATGGCTTCGGCCGTTTCCAAGACAGCTCAGTGCATATCATCCCCCAAAGGGACCGGCATTGACCTTTCCTCGAACAGCATTCTCCCCCAGAGCTTTCCCTTCAGCATCTGGAGCAGACTGCTGCGGCGTACCATGGCTGAAAAGCAGTCCCTCCTCCTGACGAAATCCCCTACTGCAGGCATCCTGCCCCTGCGGCAGGCTATCGCCAGCCATCTGATGAGCTTTCGCGGCATGCCTGTCAGTCCGGCCCAAATCATTGTCGGTGCCGGTACAGAATACCTTTATGAACTGCTCATCAAGCTCATTGGCAGAGATAAGCTATACTGCGTTGAGGATCCTGGCTATCAGAAGCTGCAGCATATCTATCGGGACAACGGTGCCTGCTGCATCTCCCTGCCCATCGACCACAAGGGCATTTCCGTCAGCGCCCTGGGCTCAGTAGCCTGCGATGTCCTCCACATCAGTCCCTCCCATCATTTTCCCACCGGCATCATCACCCCGGTCAGCCGCCGTTATGAGCTTTTAGCCTGGGCAGCCTCTGAGCAGCGCTATATCATTGAGGATGACTATGATACAGAATTCCGTCTGGTCGGCAAGCCCATTCCCTCTCTTTTCAGTATTGATATGAGCAGCAAGGTCATCTATATGAATACCTTTTCCAAAAGCCTTGCCTCCACCATCCGCATCAGCTATATGGTGCTGCCTCAGCCTCTTTTGGAGGAATTCAACCGCCGCTTCAATTATCTCAGCAGCACAGTGTCCACCTTTGAGCAGTATACCCTGGCGAGCTTTATTGAGCAGGGATACTTTGAACGCCATATCAACCGTATGCGAAACAGCTACAAAAAGCTGCGGCAGCTGCTCCTCAGAGCACTGACCAGCCACCCTGAGCATAACAGGATTGAAATACTTCAGCAGGCATCCGGGCTGTACTTTCTGCTGAAAATCCATACCAGGCTGCCCGATGCGGCCTTAGAGGACCGACTGAGACAGAACGGCATACACCTGCAGGCTCTGCAGCATTTTTATCAAAACCGTCAGGCTGCTCCCAAGCATACCTTCGTTGTCAATTACTCCTCTATCACCCCAAATGATATTCAGAAGGTGACGGATGCTCTGTTCAAGAGCCTGAAATGAGCGCAGCCGCAAGCAGAAAATATTGCAAAAAAACAGAGGACAGGAAAATCATGTCCTCTGTTTTTTGTCTGTACGAAGCTATCAGATTTCTGCCAGGATATTTCTTGCCACAAACACGCCGCTGGCAGAAGCGTGAGAAAGGGAATGGGTGACACCGCTGCCGTCACCGATAATGTACAGTCCCTTGTATCTGCTTTCCAGCCGCTCGTCCAGCTCTACCTCCATATTGTAGAACTTCACCTCTACACCGTAGAGCAGCGTATCATCATTTGCCGTTCCCGGAGCAATCTTGTCCAGCGCATATATCATCTCGATGATGCCGTCCAGGATACGCTTCGGCAAAACCAGGCTCAAGTCGCCCGGCGCTGCTGCCAAAGTAGGCGTGACAAAACCCTCAGCCATTCTTTTTTCCGTGGTACGGCGGCCCTTTTCCAAATCTCCGAAGCGCTGCACCAGCACACCGCCTCCCAGCATATTGGACAACCTGGCGATGCTCTCGCCATAATCATTGCTGTCCTTGAAAGGCTCGGAAAAATGCTTGGAAACCAGCAGGGCAAAATTGGTATTGTTGGTCTGCAGCGCCTTGTCCTCATAGCTGTGCCCATTTACCGTAATGATGCCGTTGGTGTTTTCGCTTACCACGCTGCCGTAAGGATTCATGCAGAAGGTACGCACCTTGTCCTCAAATTTTTCTGTACGGTATACAATCTTGCTTTCATAAAGCTCGTCTGTGAGATGCGAAAACACCTCTGCCGGCAGCTCCACCCGTACGCCCAGATCCACTCGATTGGACATCGTTGGAATCTTCAGCTCCTGACAGATTTTTTCCATCCACTTGCTGCCGCTGCGCCCTACTGAAACAATGCATTTGCGGCATTCATAGGTATTCCGGTCCGCTGTAATACAGTACCCTTCCGGTAAAACCTCAATTTTCTCTACAGGCGTCATAAAGAAAAAATCCACCTGATTTTTCAGCTCATTGAAGATATTCTCCAGCACGATATAGTTCTTATCTGTGCCGAGATGGCGCACGGAAGCATCCAGCAGCTTCAGCTTGTTCTGCATACAGGTTTTTTTGAAGCCGGTTCCGGCTGTTGAATACATCTTGGTTCCCTGTCCGCCGTGAGATACATTGATATCATCCACATAATGCATCAAATCCAGAGCTTCATCTCTGCCAATATGCTCATAAAGCGTGCCGCCAAAATCGTTGGTGATGTTATACTTACCATCAGAAAAAGCTCCCGCGCCGCCGAAGCCGTTCATAATCGCACAGGACTGGCAGTTGATGCAGCTTTTGATTTTTCTGCCGTCAATCGGACATTTGCGCTGCTCCAGAGGTCTGCCCGCCTCAAAGACAGCTACCCTGAGATTTTTATTTTTCTGCATCAGCTCATAAGCAGAAAAAATTCCCCCCGGGCCTGCGCCAATAATAATTACATCATACTTCATGCCAATTCTCCTCGCTTTACACATAAAATGGATTGTACGAATTTGGATTGCCATAGCTGCTGCCATTAAGCCGCAAAAAAACTGCCAAAAACAGTAAGCAAAGCCAACAGGCTATAGGCAACTATTCTTGGCAGTTGGTAGAAACATCTTTCCATATCAAAGACTTATATAACCTAGGAGATGTTACCAAAAAAAGCGCTGCCTGTCAAGGAAAAATTTTCTGCTGCTGCAGGCTGCGGATGCAGCCTGTATAAGCTTCCAGCAAAGCACGATCCGGTGTATACTGCTCATCTGCCCATTTCATGATTTTTTCTTCTCTGACAATGCCTTCACGATTGACCAAAACAGCCTTCACCTCAACAACAGCTTCCCAGGTATTCTCACTGCCAAAAGGCCAGCCCAGGCTGCGCTGCTTTCTCCTTACGACATCATCAACCCGCAGGAGCAGCAGCTGCTCCTTATCCAGTTTTTTTACCAGGGCAGTCAAATCCTCAACCGAAGCAGCTTCTGCCTTCCTGCTGCCCATCCCTGGCTCACAGGCCGCAGCAAATTTTTGCTGCATATCCGCGCCAAATTCCGTTGGATACCTGTACTGTGAATAACAGCGGACAAAATAACGATTTAAAATATCCTGATATTCCGGCTCCAGATAACGGCTGTTTCCCAACAGGACAATACCGACCTCCTGCCGCACTGCAGGCTGCGAGGCATCCATTCCCTGCTCTGCTGCCGCCCCCTGGCAGAATACAAAGCAGCACAGCAGCAGCGCACCGGCGTACCTGAACAGCTTTTTCATATAATCCCCCCAGCAAACTTCCTGTATCATAGCTCTGCTTCTATTTTACGCCAAAACACATTGCTTTGCCATAAATTTTATTTTTTCTTTTTGACCTATTGACTTTTTGACTAATAATGCTATAATCATAATCAGAAAGAGCAAAAAGACAAACCAACAGCTCTTCCGGTGAGAATATTTACAGCTATACTTTGAAAGGAGTCCTTAATCATGTTTGGTTTAGTTCCATTTGGTGCAAAGAAAAACAACGAAATTGCCAGAAGGGAGAACGGTTTCAACAGTCTGTTCGATTTTTTCAATGATTCCTTCTTCGCACATCCATTTGCCGGCTTTGGCGATTTGCCGATGTCTGCCAATATGAAGGTGGATGTCAAGGATAATGGCGATGCCTATGAGCTTACCGCCGACCTGCCGGGCATGGAAAAGAAGGACATTGCCCTGCATTATGAAAACAACTACCTCACCATCGAGGCAAGCAGGGATGAAAGCAGCGAGCAGAAGGACGACGCCGGCAATTATATCCGCCGTGAGCGCCACACCGGTTCCATCAGCCGTTCCTTCTATATTGACAATATCGACGAAACAAAGGTATCTGCTGAATTCGATGCTGGTGTATTGAAAGTAACCCTTCCGAAGGCCCCTGAACTGCAGCGGAGCACCAAGATTGACATCAAGTGAATTCAGACAGACAAAACAGCTTGGCAGCCGATGTACAAGGCTGCAAGGCATGGCCACCAGCCAAGCAGGTGGTTTGCTTTGAGGCTGTAAGCCTCATTTACCGGCCAGTGCCTGAGGGCGCTGGCTTTTATTTTTTTCAAGCCTCTGCAGCTTTCGACTCGCTGCCCCAAAGGAGCTATTTTTATTCATTACTAAAGTTAAAGTCTATAAAAAACAGAGAGGCATAGCTTTTAGCTATGCCTCTCTGCAGTTATATTACTGCATCCTCCGAAGCGCACCGCCTTTCGGCGGACTCATGCTCTGCGCTGTTTCATTATGTATCAGTGACATCCGTGGTTGCCGCAGGTATGCCCACCATTGCCATGATTGTGGTCGTGATGGTCGCAATGCACATCTGGATTGAAGCTGAGTGTGCCTGCCAGCAGAGCCTCAACTGCCTTGTCTGCGCTCCCTGCTGCTCCGCCGTAGAGCCTGATGCCTTCTGCTGCCAGCGCATTTTGTGCACCACCGCCGATCCCGCCGCAAATAAGCACATCCACCTTCAGCGTCTTCAGGACTCCTGCCAGAGCTCCATGCCCGCTGCCATTAGTGCTCACTACCTCAGACGCCGTCACCCTGCCATCTTCCACATCGTAAATCTTGAACTCCTCTGTATGTCCAAAATGCTGAAAAATCTGACCATCCGCATAAGTTACACCTATTCTCATAATATTATCTCCTTTACAATTTATAAGCCTTTGATATATCGCCTTATAACATGACTTATTTTCACACACAGGACTGCAGCCGTCGCAGAGCAGAAAATCGCCGCCCTCGATACGCAGAGGACAGCCCGCCACCAACGCCAGAGCTACCTTGCGCCGGGCTTCCTCATAAATCTTCTGGACAGTCGTCCTGGCTACTCCCATGTGCTCACTGCATTGCTGCTGGGACATCCCCTCATTATCCATCAGGCGAATAGTTTCATACTCATCAATATTTAAAATAACAGGCTGCGCCGTGCTGTCCCCCGCCGGTACAAATTCTGAAATCCTCGGTGCATGACACACCCTGCGGCATTTCGTGGGCCTCGCCATCCCAGACCTCCTTACAGCAGCTCCAAAACCTGTTCCTTGGAGCGAAAACCTACAGCCTGCTGCACAGCCTTGCCATCCCTGAACACCATCAGCGTGGGAATGCTCATAATCCCAAAATTGGAAGCAAGCTCCTGCTGCTCATCGACATTGATCTGCCCTACCTTGAGCTCGTCATGCTCAGCTGCCACTTCCTCTACAACAGGACCCATCATCTGGCACGGGCCGCACCAGCTTGCCCAGAAATCCACCAGAACCGGCTTATCAGACTGAACTACCTCCCTGGTAAAATTCTCCTTCGTAATAGTCATAACTGCCATGTAAAACACCTCCTAAATAAATTCTGTTTTCATCATACTATAGTTTATATCATATGTCAATAAAGTTTATGGCATATGATATAAACACCCATTATGTACTCTGAAAATTTATTCTCTATTAAAATAAACATTTTATAAAATCAATTTTAATTCTTTGAGAATATTTTGACATTTTATTGGCAAAATGCTACTATAGGTGCGTAATAAATATTCTTTATGATTGGTGCCTGATTCATCATTATATTCAGCGCCAAAAACGGTTCTACTTTAAGGAGGTAGTTTTATGTTTTCCTTCCTGGGGTGTCTTGCTTTGCTGGTCGTTGGCTTTTTTGTTTACGGCAGGCTGGTAGACAACATTTTCAAACCAACTGATGAGCCAACGCCTGCTGTGCGTATCAATGACGGCGTTGACTACATTCCCCTTCCTACCTGGAAGGTGTTTATGATCCAGCTGCTGAATATAGCTGGCCTCGGCCCTATCTTCGGAGCCCTGGGCGGTGCTCTCTGGGGTCCAAGCGTGTATTTGTGGATTGTCTTCGGGACAATTTTTGCCGGCGGCGTCCATGATTATATGTCCGGCATGATTTCCATACGCGAAAATGGCAAAAGTATTTCTGAAGTAGTTGGCAAATACCTTGGCTCCTTCATGCTGCAGCTGATGCGCCTTTTCTCTGTGGTATTGCTGGTGCTGGTGGGCACTGTATTCATGACAGGACCGGCAAATCTTCTGGCAATGCTTACCGGCATGGATCCGACCATGTGGCTGCTCATCGTTCTTTTATATTATTTTCTTGCTACCCTGCTGCCGATAGATGCACTGATTGCACGCTTTTATCCATTATTCGGTGCCTGCCTCCTCATCATGGCCTTCGGCATCATGTTTGCCATGCTGATTGGTGTAGGCGGCCATCCGATGCCTGAGATCACCCTGCAGAATCTCCATCCGAAGGATCTGCCGATTTGGCCGCTCATGTTCATTACTGTTGCCTGCGGTGCTATCTCCGGCTTCCATTCCACCCAGTCTCCCCTGATGGCACGCTGCCTGAAAAACGAGCACATGGCCCGTCCGGTATTCTATGGGGCAATGGTTGCCGAAGGTATTATTGCTCTGGTATGGGCGGCAGCCGGCGTGACTTTCTATGAAAGCACCGGCGGACTGGCTGCAGCTATGGCCGATGTCGGCCAGAACAAGGCTGTATATGAAATATGCGTAGGCTTCATGGGCTATGGCGGTGCTGTGCTGGCCATGCTTGGTGTTATTGCCTGCCCAATCACCTCCGGTGATACCGCCTTCCGTTCAGCCCGCCTTACCCTGGCTGACTGGATTGGCCTTGACCAGAGCAACAAGCTGAAGCGCGTTTATCTCTCCGTTCCTCTGCTGGCTATCGGCGGTTTGCTGTCTCAGATCAATTTTGCTGTAATTTGGCGTTATTTCGCCTGGACCAACCAAACCCTTGCCATGATTGTCCTGTGGACTGGTGCGGTCTATATGTACAGAAAATTTAAAGGGCGCAGGGTTTATCTCATTGCGGCAATTCCGGCGGTCTTTATGTCAGTGGTCACTACCACATATATCCTCCAGGCGAAGGAGGGTCTGCAGCTTTCCACGGCTGTAAGCTACCCGGCGGGCTTTGTATTTGCAGCGCTCTTCCTGTTCCTCTTCCTGAGAATTACAATTCTTCGCAAAGAAAACTAACTTATGCTGAATAAAAACAGGTGCTGTATGAACAGCTTCCCAGCCGTCAGATTTTCGGTCTGACTTTTTAATGGGCAGTTCATATGTCACCTGTTTTTTCGCAGGAATTATTAGATTGAGTTTACTTTTTTTTGTTTTCCTCTTATAATGTAATGCAAGGAGGGATTTCATGTATAAATTAGATAGAATCGATAAAGAGCTCCTGAAACTGCTGCAGGCTAACGGCCGTGCAACCATTTCCAGTCTCAGCGAGGCCGTATCCCTTTCTATGCCAGCTGTCAGCGAACGCGTCAAGCGTTTGGAAGCATCCGGAGTCATTCAGAAATTCACTACCCTGCTGAATCCGTCTCTGGTGGATAAACAGCTTATGGCATTGGTACAAATTGGCTTCAATTTGCAGAAGCATGCTGACAAGTTTGTCAATTTTGTCGATACAGAAAAGGATATCAAGGAATGTTACCGCATCACCGGCAACTATGAATATACGCTGAAGGTGCAGACCAATAACACCAGTACCCTGGCAAATCTTTTGAACCGCATCAAAGCACAGCCCGGTGTCAATAAAACTCACTCCACAGTAGTTCTGTCCACGGTCCTTGACCGCCCTTCTGTCACCATCGGCTGATGAAAAAGGGTGAATCCAGATGTCAAAAACTGGATTCACCCTTTTTTAGTGCCTGATTGTCAGAGAATCGCCCGCTGTCGATTGGCCTCGTAGAGCACAATGGCTGCTGCCGTAGCCACATTGAGAGACTCTGCCCTGCCGGACATTGGAATGTATACCTTTTTGTCCGCAGCCTCCATGATCTCATCAGATATGCCATTTCCCTCGTTGCCCAGAATAATGGCCGTCGGACTGTTGTATTCTGCCAAATAATGTTTTGTTGCCAACGGATCCAAGGCAGTAGCCACAATATTCACTTCATTGTCGTGGCATACATCAATAAAAGCCTCCCTGGAAACATTGTCTAAAAAGGGAATATTGAAGATAGAGCCCATAGAGGAACGCACTACCTTATCACTGAACAAATCAACTGTACCCTTCAAGCAAACCACACCACTGCAGCCCAAAGCATCCGCTGTGCGGATAATGGTCCCCGCATTGCCCGGATCCTGGATGCCATCCAGCACAGCCAGCAGAGGAGCATCTCCTCTCGGACAGGTCAGCACCTCCTGCCAGGTAAAAAGCCTCTGACCTGCAGCCAGCAGGATTCCCTGCCCATTGACAGTATCCGAAGCCTTGGCATACAGCTCTCTCTCCATCTGATACACCGGACAGCTTTTCTGCAGCAGCTTCTCAACCAACCTGCCGACTCTTGGGTTATCTGCTGCGTGGTCGCTGACAAAAGCAAACTTAACAGGCCATTGTGCTTCAACAGCCATCTCCGCCAAGCGGACACCATCTGCAACAAACATGCCTTCCTCCCGGCGGTGCTTGTGTGTATGCAGCTTGGAAACCAGTTTTATTTTGGCATTCCCTGCACTTTCTATACGCTCTAATGAATCCAAAGTCTTCTCCTTCCTGCCGCCCCCGACAGTCCCGATCATCTCAGCATATTGCTGTAAGCCTCAGCCAGGGACTTGATATCCATACCCGTAGTATTGATGCACACATTATAGTTCTGGACTGCGCCCCATTTCTGTCCTGTATAAAAGTCATAATACTTGGCGCGGCTCTCATCGACATTTTTGATTTTTTTCTTCATTTCTTTTTCGGACAGCTGCTCCTCCGGCGTGCTGCGTTCCATGCAGCGCTTGATACGGGATGGCATATCCGCATAAATGAACATCTTGTAAGGATTGTAATCACGCAGAATATAATCTGCACAGCGTCCCACGATAACGCAGTCCGACTGCTCGGCCAGCTCCTGCAGCACCTCAGTCTGCGCTGTATATACCGACTCCTCCACCATCAGCGGATAATACACTCCCACTGCAGCAAAGGTAGCACCGATAGTCATCGGAAACAGCGGCATCGGGCGCTTCTCCACCACATCCTTGACATAGCCTTCAGAAAGCTCTGCCTTGGCAGCAATCTTGCTGATGATTTCCTTGTCATAATACTTGATACCCAGATTCTCTGCCATCCGACAGCCAAATTCACGGCCGCCGCTGCCAAATTCACGACTGATAGTAATAATTTTATTCATATATATCACACCTCTCCATGCCTGCAAATTTATTATTCAATATTCCATTCAACAAAACCAGTCCAAAATCCTGCTTTTGACAAAAAAAAGATACCTCATTCCCCATGGCTTCGGTATCTTTAAGCATATTTCAATTTTTCTGCAGTTTTTCTGCCGCCACGCCAGCTATGACACCCACAAATGCCGGCAGCAGCCATCC
>JAQUZO010000003.1 GCA_028691285.1 Anaerovibrio sp.
ATCTGGCAAAGGAACTGAACAAGGATATCAACCTGACTATCGAGGGTGAGGATACAGAGCTGGATCGTACCGTTATTGATGAAATCGGCGATCCGTTGATGCATCTTTTGAGAAATTCCCTGGACCACGGCGTGGAGCATCCGGATGAGCGTGAGGCAAAGGGCAAGCCGCGTACCGGCGAGGTCGGGCTGATTGCCCGTCATGAGGGCAACAATGTAGTCATCATGGTTACAGATGATGGTGCCGGCATGAATGCGGACAAAATCCGCAGCAAGGCTATTGAAAAGGGCATGATCAGCCGCGAGGAGGCAGAGGCACTGCCTGATTCGGATGCTGTCCGCCTGATTTTCATGGCAGGCTTCTCCACGGCAGAGCAGATTACCGATGTATCAGGCCGCGGCGTGGGCATGGATGTTGTGCGCAGCAAGATTGAATCCCTGGGCGGCCATGTGGATGTAGAGACCAAGATTGATGAAGGCTCTGTCTTCAAGATCAAGCTGCCGCTGACCCTGGCTATTATCCAGGCTATGCTGGTAAAGGTTCAGGACGAGATGTATGCAATCCCTCTTGGCTCCATTGACAGTACAATCAATATTACGCCTGACGACATCAAGACAGTCCAAAATAAGGAAGTCATTGTCCTCCGTGGTCAGATTATTCCGATTGCCCGCCTCAATGAGGTTCTGAGCGTACCAAAGGGCAGCAGCGCTGACGAGGATGACATTTTTGTGGTGGTTGTCCATGTAGGTGACCACAAGATTGGTATTGTGGTGGACAATCTGATTGGACAGCAGGAAATTGTTATCAAAACTTTGGGCAAGCTGTTGTCTGGCCTGAAGATGTTGGCGGGTGCTACTGTTCTGGGTGACGGCCATGTGGCTATGATCCTGGATGTTAGCGCATTGATGTAAGCAAGGGGGTTTGGAAGATGGCTAAAGAGGATCAGGTAATGACTGAGGACGAGGTTCAGGTAGTTGCCTTCAAGCTGAGGAATGAAGAATATGGCTTCAGCATTTTGAATGTGCAGGAAATCAAGGGGCTTACTGATATTACCAGGGTGCCATTTGCTCCTGACTTTATCAAGGGCGTAATCAATCTGCGGGGCAGCGTCCTGCCGGTCATTGATTTGAAAAAGCGCCTTGGTCTGGAGGATACTCCTTATACTGCCAACACCCGTGTTGTCATTGTACAGTATGATGAGGTTTCTGTAGGTATGCTGGTTGATGCCGTGACAGAGGTGCGCACGATCAATGCCAATGATATTGATACGAGCAGGGTCGTGACAGCAGGCAATGATGCAAGCTCCAAGTTTATTTCCGGTATCGGAAAAGTCGATGGACGCTTGATTATTCAGCTTAATATCAGTGAAATAATAGGATTGAGTGGCGAGGAATAGTCTCGATTTATAAAACAGATTGGTGGGGTATAGGAAATGTCAGATGATATAGCAAGTCTTTCTCCAGCACAAAAAGATGTACTAAAGGAGATCGGCAATGTAGGTGCGGGCAATTCTGCCACGGCCTTATCTCAGATTATCAATCGGCGCATTGATATGGATGTACCGCGTGTGTCCATTGTGCCTCTGTCTGAGGTGCCTGAGCTGGTGGGCGGCCCGGACAACATGGTCGTTGGAGTGTTTCTGCGGGTATATGGCAAGGCTCCAAGCAATATATTGTTCTTAATGCCGAAGGAAAGTGCCTTTTATCTGGTTGATATGCTTATGGGTAAGAGGACCGGAGATACCAAAAATCTGGATTTTATGGATGAGTCCGCTTTGATGGAAATAGGCAATATCCTTTCTGGTGCCTATTTGAATGCACTGTACAGCTTCACGAATATTTCCTTGCTGCCTTCCATCCCTGCTCTGGCGATGGATATGGCCGGAGCTATCCTCAGCGTTGTGCTGGTGCAGCTTGGGCAGATGGGTGATCATGCATTGGTGATAGAGACAGAATTCAAAACGGATGATGACGGTATTAGAGGGCATTTCTTCCTGGTGCCTGATTCAGGTTCCTTGGAGATAATATTGAGCGCAGTGGGAGTGGAGTGACATGCCAGAGTTAATAAAGGTTGGAATGGCGGACTACAAGGTAGGACGCGCACCTGCTATATTAATAAGCTATGGTCTTGGATCATGCATCGGTATCTCACTGTATGATCCTCAGACAAAGATAGGGGGACTGCTCCATATTATGCTGCCGGACAGTTCTAAATCCCGTTCCAGTGAAAACCGCAACAAGTTTGCTGATACAGGTGTTGCCGATATGCTGGATGAAATGATCAAGATGGGGGCGGTCAAGTCAAGGATACTGGCCAAGCTGGCAGGCGGCTCGCAGATGTTTGCTTTTGCAAATGCCACGGAGCTTATGAGGGTGGGTTTTCGCAATGCCGCTGCGGCCAAGGAGGTCCTGAGCCGCCTGTCTATCCCAGTTGTGGGTGAGGATACTGGCGGCAACTATGGTCGTACCGTGCAGATAGATTTGTCTGATGGTGTCTATAAAGTAAAAACTATAGATAAGGGCGATAAGGAAATCTAATATGCTTGATATGTGTAAGCTGACAGCTGCATTGGTTTTTGCGGCTATAGCGGGGTTAACAGCTATAGCTGCCGGACTGATGAATGATGTCCGCATTTCAGTGATTTTGCTGCGGACAGTCTGTGTCTTTTTGATCACCGGTGTACTTGTCTATATCGGTGTTTTTCTGTTTGAAAAGTTTGGTTATGAAAAACTGATTAAGGAAACAAGGTCTGCTTTGACTGAGCTGGATGCTCAGGAGCAGTTCAGGGAAGAGAAAGAGGCAGGTGAAGCAGAGCAGCCTGAGGCTGCCGAGGATGAAGCTTCGGTGAAGGGTGATGGCTTTGCACCGCTGCAGGCGGATTCTCTGCGGCGAGTGACGGGCAGCGCTGAAAATTAGGAATAATGCAATGGTGGTGAGGTTTTGTGCAGCAGGAAGATAAGTCAGCTGATGAAATAAGTGTACTTTGGCAGGCATACAGCAGCAATCGCAGCCTGGAGGTCCGCAATCAACTGGTAGAGCACTATTTGCCTTTGGTAAATATTATCGCGGGCAGATTGGCTATGAGCCTGCCGCCTCATGTTGACAGAGATGACTTGATTATAAGCGGATATTTTGGCTTGATGGATGCCATCGACAGGTATGATATCAAACGGGGCAACAAATTTGAAACCTATGCGGGTGTGCGTATCAGCGGAGCCATGAAGGATGAGCTTCGTTCCAGGGACTGGATTTCTGTTTCACTTCGGCAAAAGATACGCAGGTATGAATCGGCGGTGGTCAATTTGGAGGGGCGTCTTGGCAGGGCAGCTTCTGATGAGGAGCTGGCGGCCGAGCTGGAAATGACCCTGGAGCAGGTACGGCATCTGGAGCAGCAGATAAATGCTGCCACGATTATCCCACTGGGGGATTACATGAAAGCTGAGGCTGCTGCAGAGGATATGGATCCGCACCGCAGTGCAGAATACATTGAAACCAAGGAAACGCTGGCTAAAGCGCTGGACGCATTGACGGAGAAGGAAAAGCTGGTTGTTTCACTTTATTATTATGACGAACTGACGATGAAGGAAATTAGCTTGATAATGCACTTGTCAGAGGCGAGGATTTGCCAGCTGCACACAAAGGCGATGTTTAAATTGAGAGGGTTTTTGGCAAATATCGATGGTATCTGATGGGGTTGACATATAGTACTGTGAGGATTGTGCAGTCATTTTATAATAACCAGGGGGCCTGAACATGGATGAACATAAGGTTATTGCAAGGGTAGGGGGGCAGGAAGAGGGATATCTGTTTGAGTTTTGTTCGGATGGTGTCTTTCTGACGGTATATCCCAATAAAAATGAGGACTTGGCGTTTGATGTGCCGGAGGTACGCCGCATCTTAGATGAATTTAAGGTGCATGATTATGATGTGACGCTCTTATCCCAGGCTTTGAAGGAAAATAACGGTGTTCCTGTTTCTGTGGGCAGTGAGTTTACGATACCCAAGGAGTTTGACGCAAATTTGCCTGAAGCTGCAGTGGATGAGGATGTGCAGGAGCATATCGAATACGGCAGAGTCATCGTGGAGATCGCTTCTGATAAGCTGTCTGCTGTGCTGCGCTTTGATGTAGGCAGCAGGCAGTCCGTGCCTACAGTTGAGATGATTTATGATGAACTGAAGGAAAAGCGGGTTACCTTTGGCATCGTGGACGAAGCGGTTCAGGAGGCGCGGGAAAGCATGCGTCCGACTGTGGTGGCCAGAGGGGTGGCACCGCAGAATGGGCAGGATGCGGTTATCCGGCGCAGTTTTAATATTGGCGAAAAGGGCGTGCCTGTAGTAGATGACCATGACCGTGCAGATTATAAAAATCTGAATCTGTTTCTGCGTGTTGCCAAAGGTCAGGTGTTGGCTGAGAGGGTGCCTCAGACCCAGGGGACTCCTGGCATCAATGTCTTTGGTGACAAGATAAATGCCAAAAATGGCAAACCCAAGCCGCTCCCTAACGGCAAAAATACGATTGTCAGGGACGAGAATTTTGTGATTGCCGATATGGATGGCCAGATTATTGATCGGGGCAAAAAGATTGATGTGGATCCAAGGCTGGATATCAGGGGCGATGTAGGCATGGCTACCGGCAATATTGATTTTGACGGGGCTGTTACGATACATGGCAATGTGGAGGCAGGCTTTGTGGTCAAGGCCACGGGAGACATCGAAATTGACGGCATGATCAGCGGTGCGGATGTTGAGGGACACAATATCTTTGTCAAGGGTGGTGTCTGCGGCATGCATCGGGGCCGTGTCAAGGCCAAGGCAGATTTTCGGGCGTCCTTTGCAGAAAATGCTGATATAGAGGCCGATGGGGATATCTATATTGAGGATATAGTGATGCACTCCAATGTCCGGGCAGGGCATCATCTGATCATGGATACGGGCAAGGGGCGTATCACTGGCGGCAATCTGGCTGCCGGCGAGGAAATCCGTGCCAAGTGTGTGGGCAATGAGGCCAATGTCGTGACCAGGCTCAGCGTGGGCGTGAATCCAATGCTGCAGCGGGAGCAGCAGATGGTCCTCAAGGAGTACCATGAAGCGAAAAAGCGTCTGGAGATGCTGAATAAAACTCTGGCTACCATAGAGAAAATAGATATGAAGCAGCTTCCTCCTGCCAGAGTGGAGCAGCTGAATGCCCTGGTGCGTTCACAGTTTCCTTTGCTGGGACAGGTGGAGCGCTGCGAAAAGCGGCTCAAGGAAATTGATGCTGAGCTGCAGCAGATGCGGAACGGCAGGATACGCGTATCTGATGTCATGTATCCGGGCGTGCGCCTGAGCATCAATTCGATCATCAAGAATGTCCAGGTCAAGGAAAGCAATTGCAGTCAATATGTTAAGGATGATTTTATCGTTGTAGGTGCTTATTGATTTTGTGAGATTTAGGAGCGATGACTTATGGATTTTGCACCAATAAGTTTGAGAATGGTAGTGCCTCAGTCCAATGAGGTAGGGGAAGTGCAGCATAATATGAACCAGCAGGCTGCGCTGCAGCAGGATTTCAAGGCGCTGCAGCAGAAAAAGCTGATTGAGAGGCAGCAGAGCCAGGTTCGTACAAAGGATGATGCCGAGGGTGAAAAGATAAAGGACAATCCTGAAGGAAAGCATAACGGGGGCGGAGAGCAGGCACCGCGCAGGCGTAAATCTCCCAAGGAGATTATGGATGAGCTGGAGGCGGCAGAGGCTCCTGAGGAGCCTCCTTTGGCTGTGGACCAATACAGGGGACACAGCATCGATATTAATTGCTAGGTTGTAATCGGAGTTGTCGATGACTACAGAAATATTGGGATTTATTATTATTCTGGGTGCAGTGATTGTACTGCTGGCAAGGAAACAGCTCAATAAGGCAGAGGACGACCCTGAGGTGCTGGAGGCAGCTACGGGCAGGCTTCGGTATGAGCTGGAACAGTCTGCTGATGAAATCATCAGCCGTATGACAGAGCATGTAGATCGGCTGGAAAGGATGCTGCGGGAGGCTGACTACAAGGCGGAGCTGCTGCGGCAGCGCATGGAGCAGCTGCAGGCACTGCAGGACAGAGCGGAGCTGCCGTCGAGAGCAGCAGATACTGAGAGCGAGGGAGCTGAAGCAGAGGCGGTGCAGTGGTCGGCAGAGGCTCCTGTCGGCGAAGTTCCCATAGGGGAGACCAATGATGCTGTATTGTCAGCTCCGGTGCTGAGTGCTGCTGACGAACAGGCATGGGAATGTATCCGTGAGGCGTCCATGAAGCTGGAGGCTCAGTATGAGGTCAGCGCAAATACCATGCAGGAGGTTCAGCAGGCTGACGCACTGCAGCAGGCAGTGGATATTCAGGCAGGCAGCCCGAACGGTCTGGTGGTAAGCGCTGTTCCTGAGAGCTATGCGGCTGATGCCGGGGAAAATGAAAATATCCTGGATACGGAAACTGCTGCAGCTCAGGCTCGTGCCATGCTGGAGCAGGGCTATGAGCTGGAGGCGATTGCCAGAGCAACAGGTCTTGGCATTGGCGCAGTGCATCTGATTAGGCAGATGCAGGAAAGATAAATACCTTTTATAACGTTAGAATGTAAATGCAAATTTAACTTAGGAAATATAATATAGGAAAAATAAACAAAAGGCACAGAACCATAAAATTTGGTTCTGTGCCTTTTGGCATATATTGGAATATTTTTATATTAACTTTTGCAAGTTCGGATATTTTTTCTATGGACAGTTCAGTAATTTGAGCAATTACAGTATAGTCAAATTTAGCTTTTAGCATTTTGCTGGCAGTTTCAAGCTTGCCTTTATTATAGCCATCACGTTTTTGCTTTTATAATTCCATTGCTAAAGTCATATAATCACGCCTCCATAAGTATAGATATGTCGATTTTGCTTGAATAAATCAAAGGTACAGATAAAAATTATATAAGTTTGGTTTAGACTGTCATAGCTGTTGCCTTGTTCCAAAACATCCATATCAATCATAGCCTGATAATAGCGAGTACGTTTTTTCAAAACAGCATTTTTATATTAAATATAATGCCTTTCTTATCCTTGACATATACATCAAGACGGACACTTTTGCTATCTAGGCGAATATCAACAGCTTTTTCTTCTTCGGGATAGCTGACATGGCCAATTTCGATATGGAGAATTTTCTCACCAATCCGCTCATTTTTCATAACTTTTTGGAATAAAAAATTATCCTGAATAATAAGTTCTTCCCATAACGTTTAATATGTCCCATGTGACCACCTCCGTTAATTCAATTATAAAGCAAAAATTGCCAAAAAATCGCTCTAAAAGCCAACAAAAATTTCGCTGTGTAAAAATATTCGGACAAAAGTCTTGCTGGGGGGGGACAACTTTGATAGAATGAAAGACATAAGAAAAAAATAGGTACAGTAAATATGGCTCAATCACCAATTCCACAAAGTTTGTGATTGAGCCAATAAAATTCCGGCATTTTGTGGGGTCAAAAATTAAGGTATACTTTCCAAAAGGTACTATACTTCAGCAAGAGTGCAACTGTGTGTTGAAGCGATAGACTGTTATTGGGATGCAATATACTATTTTTTATAAATTAGGGGGGGAGTTATTTGAAAAAAATAGTGGGAATAGCAATTTTGTTAGTGATGACATTGGTGGCTGCAGGATGCTTTTTTGACAAGGAGGAAAGTTTAGGGGAACTTCCATACTTGCCTTACGCAGCAATGCCTGATACTGAACAGAACAAGTCGGTAGGAGTAGATGTGTATTGGGATGCTACTTGTTCTATGCAGGGATATACCACTATTCAGCAACAAAATACCTATCAGAGGTTGCCTGATAATCTGGAAGATATAGGCATATCTATGGGGGAGATTCACTTCTTCAGGTTTGGCGAGGAAATCCAGCCGTTGGAAGGACGAGAGCATCGTCAGTTTATGACACCAGAATATTACACAGAACTGATTACACCGATTCACAAGGTGGTGGAGCAGGCAGACGGCAAACATCTGAGTGTGGTGGTCAGTGACTTGTTTGAAAGCGATGCAGATTGGAGCAATGTAGCCAAGCAAATAAAAAGCAAATACTTTGAGAATCATCAGAGTGTAGCCGTTATTGGTGTCAAGAATCCATTCAAAGGAGATATCTTTGATGTTGGCTATAGTGCTGGCGGCAAGTTCTTCTATGATAGTGGCACTGATGCAGCGAAATACCGGCCTTTTTACATGTTGGTGATGGGACCAACCGACGATGTGCGCTCGTTTGTAGCCAAGTGCAAAGAACGCATTGGGACAGGCGCTAATGTGAAATATCTGTTATTCAGTGAGGAACTGGTGGAGAAAGTACCAGATTTAAATACAATAGATTATAGCAACAGTGAAAATATATTCATGGACAGCAAGTTGCAAGTTCCCGATAAGCGTATGGTAGAGTTTGGTGTAAATGATAAATCCGCAACAGTGAAGCTGGAAACTGCTATCAATTATAAACCTTTTGCAGATGTATGCCAGATTGATACCAACTCGTTGCAACCTGTTATCAAGGTAAGCAAGTTAGAGAATGGTGAATGGGTAGAGGAGACAGATGTTTCTGCGATAAGAACATCATTAGAAGAAAAAACAGATAGTGACAATACATTTGTTTATAATATGGAATTTCAGCCTAACGAAGTGTTGAATGCAGATTCTGTGACACTGCTACAGACATTTATTGTACCAGGCCGTGATGGCTTGCACTTGCCAGCCTGGGTGCAGGAATGGAATATGGATAATCAGGCTAGTTTTGATGCAGGCCAGTTTGATGGCTCAAAGACAATCAACCTGGTCAGCCTTATGTCATCATTAAAGGATTCTTCGACAACCATCAAGTATCCATCTATTGCTAATATTTTTATGGTAATAAAAAATTAAAGGGAGGGCTCAGAAAATGAATCGCAGTGTGAAAACAGCTATCCAAATAGGCGGTATAATAGGGGTTATTTTTGTGTGTGCCGCTATTATGTATTTTGGCCTGGCAGACAGTTTGGGAAAAACATATATTACTGGTACAAAAACCAAGATTATTGATTGGACATCACACTACAAAAATATGCTTATAATAGTGATGCTGATTTCGATGTTTACCAGCTTGTTGTGGTATGTCCTGTCCAGGTTTGTGTTCAAAATTACCAGTTGCTTCGGTGTGGGCAAAAGGGCAATTTGGCTGGTAATATGTGTTGTTAATGTTATTGGTGTATTGTTGGCAACGGCTTTGTGCAGCAATGATACTACGCTGAAAGTAGGATTCTCATTATATATAATACATGTTATTTTGTTTAGCGTTGTGGGGTATTATCTGACATCAGTTTTGTTTACACCGGCAGCTTATAAATACACGCCTGTAGGTGCCAATCTGATTAAGCTGAAGAAATAAGAGAGGGGCGAATTTCATGAGCTATTATTTTGTTGCTATAGGCGGCTCCGGCGCCAAGGTACTGGAATCCTTGACGCATCTGAGTGCAGCAGGTGCTTTTCCAGATGAGGAAAAATTGTATGTTATGAACATTGATCCGGATGTTGGCAATGGTAATTTGGCACGCAGCACCAAGTCATTGGAATGCTATGAAGTGTTTCAGAATGCTACTATAGGCTATGCCTCACCTTTATTCCGTACCAAGGTGGTTTTAGCCAGGCCTTTTACCTGGAATCCAACTGAGCATAACAAATGCCTGGATGATGTAATGAGTTATCAGGCCTATAAAGAAGAACCAGTAGGGCATCTGTATCGTGCGTTATATACAAAAAAAGAGCGCACAACTTTGCTTAATGAAGGCTTTCGCGGTCATCCTTCTATCGGTTCTGCTGTTATGGCCAAAAAGATTGATTTGGGTAATGGTGATTATACTGTAGATGGTGAAACTTGGAGTTGGTTGAAAAATCGTGTTAACGAGGATGTTAAGACTGGCAGTGTGGCGCGCATATTCCTGACCGGTTCTATTTTTGGTGGTACAGGTGCAGCTGGTTTGCCAACAGTAGCAAAGGTTTTGCGTCGCACATTTGATTCTTTCTGTGAGAGCAAAAAGGTTGTTATTGGTGCTGGTATGGTATTGCCGTATTTCTCATTTTCAGCGCCAGCAAAAAACGAGGTTAAGGGGCAGGTATATGCAGAAGCAGAGAATTTTTTGACAAATACCAAGGCGGCCTTGAGGTATTATTCGGGAGCAATTAAAGAAGAACGGCTTTTTGATTCCATGTACTTTACAGGTGATTCTTCCCTGGATCAGATAAATAAGTTCAGTGTAGGTTCTTCCAGCCAGGAGAATGATGCACATGTAGTGGATTTTTATGTGGCCTTGGCCGCTATAGATTTTTATCAGACGCCAGTAGACAAATTGAAAAATTGTTCTTATATATCTCACAACAAACCAGATGCCTTTGAATGGGGAGATTTTCCCGAACTGGCAGATATGACAACGCAGTCCTCACCAAATCTCAAAACGCGTATGGGACAATATATTCGTTTTGTTTTTTCGTACTTACTGTTGGTAAAGCCAGTGTTAAAAGAACTTAGTGCAGGCAATATACCAGCTTATAAATATCCATGGTTTGCGGATTATCTGGAAAAGGTGAACGCAGATTCTCCAGAAGTACAGCGTTTTGAGCAGTATGTAGAGGATTTTGTGCGGTGGCTGGCCCAGATGACTAACAATACATCTCGTCGTCAGATGTCAATTATTAATCATGATATTATCAGGGGCATTAATCCGTCTGTTTTGGATGGAAATATAATGGATCGTCTGATTATTGGTGGTGATGAGGGGAACATTTCTCTCCACGAGGTATGGATCAGACTGTGTGAAGAACAGAAAGCTGCAGATACTACAAGGGATGCCCAGGGGTTCGGCAAGTTCCTGCGGCTGCTTTATGATAGCTGTGAAGCCAGATAAAAGGTATGTGTATTGTATAGGAGGATGACCATGGCAGATTTATATCCTTTATTGCCAAAATTAAAAATTGATTCAGCTGTTACTCCTTCCAAGGCTAGCAGTTGGACAGATGAAACGTCTGATTTTTTGGTACAACTGATTAAAAGTCTGGCTGTACCTGATGATACGCCGGAGTACGAGTCTATTGATTCGATTCCTGATGTGTGGGCCAGACCATTGTTGTTTGCAATGGCTCTGTTTGACAAACAGACTGAGACAGAGCAACAGTTTGGCAGCACCTTATTTAAGCGTGTGCAAGGCGAGTGGCGTTGCCTTTTGGCCATGTTAGCACTGAATCAGGTAAAAAATCTGAATTTGCGAGCAGAACAGGTGATTTTGCGTAACGAAGCAACCAGCAGTCTGGAAAGCATTTTGGCAAAAATGGCACCTGGCAAAGATGGCCTGATTAGTGATGATACAGATTGGAAAAACCTGTATATTATCTTTTTTCAGGATATTCCTATTGGTATTACTTCGCCAAGCAGCCTTTTGGCAGCATCAGCAGATTATATGAGTGATTTTGATGGTACCTTGCCTTCACCTTGGAGCACAGATGGTTATTATATGGAGGATCCTATTCCATATTTGACCAATGATGATTTGACATCCCTGCATGGCTGGCTAAAAAGTCTCAGTGAAAATCTGAAGCAACGTGTTGCTAATCAGGACGATAACAATGAGTTCCTGATGGTGCGTCAGCGCTTGGAGGAGTACTGTGACGATATCCAGAAACGATTGGGACGCCGGGTGGAAATGGCGAAAAATGTAGCCAAACCTGGGACGTTGAAGCTGAATATTGGTATTTTTCATTTGTTAGATACTGTAATACCTGCCAAAGAAGCAGCTGCAGAGGATTCGCAGGTACGACTGCTTCCTTCTGCTGGTCGTAATCCACAGGGGAATATCCTGTTGGTATCGCCAATGTCTTTGCAGGAGATGGCTGATGGCTGGGGAATTCCAAAAACACAGTTGGTAATTTGGGCTGGTATTACAGCTAATGATGTATCAGAAACATGGCTTACAGAAGATAAAGGCAAGCTGGGTGATGTGTTATTGAAGAATGCACAATATCGTCGTCCTGAGGAATTCTTTACAGAGAAGCTGACACTGGTGGAGCCAGCTAATTCTATTCCAGGGGCAATGAATATTCGTGGTTCTGAGATGATTGCCAATGATGAGAATTGTAGTGTGTTTATTCCTTTGAAGCAGGAAATTCTAGAATATCTTACAGCAGCAGAAATCATGGAACGCATGTGGATTGAGCGCAATAATGATGCTATATGTGTGCATTTTAACTTCCCTGTTTCCGGAGTTGGTGGGCAGAAAGACTATGAGTTCGTCAAGCAGTACAAAGAATCTGACATCATTTATGTAATGAAGTCCATGCCTGATATTGAAATATGGCCTGATTTCAAGCGTGATGACTGGCATAAATATTATTTTTATTATGGTAATGCTGATTCTGACAGCAGCACCAAAGAAGCAGGAAAGGACTTTTTCTATGCGACCCCATGGAGCTATGGCATAGAAAATGGCAATGATGTGCCAGACTGTGGATTGGCTAATCAATATACAGCCTGCATTAGCGCTTTCCCTGAGGTGCTGATGTGTTATGTAAATTCCTCAGCCAAGGGCAGCACCCGTAGTATGGTAGAGGATGGCGGCATGATTGTTCTGCAGCCACCACAGACAATAGATGTCAATAATATGTCCAAATGGGATGTCAGCGTGGATTTTGGTACATCAAGTACTATGGTTTATTACAAGGACAAGCAGAGTGAGCCAGCCAAACTGCCATTTACACCGCATTTGTTCCAGGTAACAGACTCTGGTGTATTGAGGAACAATCTGTATTACAATTTCATGCCAGAGAATATCATGAACCCTGATGGCTCTTTCTTGACGATTTTCCACATTCTTAATACCAAGGTGCAGAATGCGGACTTGCGGACATTGCAGGATGGCCATATTTTCCCATTGGAGATGGACGAATCCAAAGTAAATCGTTTTGTGGCCAATGAGGACACTATTGAAGCCAATCTGAAATGGCAGGGGGATGTTGCTGGTACAGATAGCAGCAGACGCAAGGCAAAATCCTATTTGGAGCAGATTTGCCTTCAGAGTGCAGCAGAGGCGGCTGGCAAAGGCATTGCAGAAATGAAGTGGCATTTCTCTTATCCATCAGCTTTCTCAGTAGAGGGGCAAGACTCTTTTGAGGCTACCTGCCGTCGAGCTGGCAGTGACGCTTGCAAGGGAACCAGCTTTGCTATAGGCAGCAATGCTTTTGATACTCAGTTGGAGAGTGTGGCTACAGCGCTGTACTTTAACAAGTTGGGCAATAGTGACACGAACTTTGGTGATGGTGCTATCTGTCTGGATATTGGTGCAGGCACTACAGATATTTCTATTATCAGTGGCAGACCAGGACGAATTGTTTTCAACACATCTATTCGTTTTGCAGGCAGATATCTCTTTAAGCCAATTTATGATTATGACTATGAAACTATCAGTGGCAGGCAGTTGGAATTAGGGACATTGAATCGTGATCAGCGGAATACTGTAATTGATGCCGATATGCGCGCCAATAGTGAAGCCTACCTGAATAATTTGATTAATATTACTGGTGCAGATACGGTTAAAGAAATTTTGCAGGATTGCCAATTTGCTATGTCAGGTATTATGCACTATGTAGGCATGTTGTTGAAGAAACTACATGACGAGGGTATCTATCAGGAGAATCATGTGCCAGATATCTATGTAGGCGGCAATGGATCGCGTATCTTCCAGTGGTTGGTTGGCGGCAGTGGATTTAGTACAGATAGTGTGCGGATGAATGTATTGAAGAAGGTACTGCAGGCATCTGCCGGTTTTGGCGATGACTATAGTTTCACTATTAGTCTTAGCGACAAGCCCAAAATTGAGGTAGCCAGCGGTATGATTACCGAACGGCCACGACATAATCTGCGAGCTGAGGAGGAGACGAATCTTAAGCTCTTTGGCGATACAGAGGACGAATATCTGTTGAGTTCAGTACTGACAGGTGAAGGATTTGAGGTTGCTGGTCAGGCCAAGGAAAAAGATGCGTTTATTTCAGCTCGCGATATTGCAGCTGGTGTTGACATAGTTGATTTGCCTGAATTCGATGCGTTTGTGGAGCAATTTAATAAGCAAAAACGCAGCATCTGGTTTAATGGTGTCAAGTATACAGAACAGGAGCAGAATGATTTGAAGAAGGCTGTACTCAGTTACTATGTAGCTGAGAAGGGTAAGGATGTCAAGGAAATCTATGTTGAACCTGTGTATATTACAGCCTTGAAAAAAATGATGGAGATGATGAGAAAATGAAAAACATAAAATCTCTAAAAGGGTTAGCAGTTGCTTTTGCTCTGGCAGGTATTGTGTTTATCGGGGGACAGCATGTATATGCTGAACCAAGCGGAGAAGCTCAAGATATAACTTCAGGGCAAAAGTATTCAGACACAGAGTCTGATATTATAAGTTTGACACAAAGGATAGAAAATTTAGAGAAAACGGTACCGAGTATTGGAACACAACCGGAGCCTAAAGCAAATGCTGGTGGTTCAGTGCAGACGGACTACCTTGATATGGCTGTCAAGTATGTCGCCTTATTGTCAGGGTTGATGGCCTTGTTATTGTCCTTGTTTGCGCTCTACAACTGCGGTAATGTGAATAAAAAATTGATATTAAAAGATAAGCAACTGAAAAAGGAGCTTGACACGTTGAAGAGCCAGCAGGAGCAACTGCAGGAGCAACTGCAGGAGCAACTTAAGGGGGCTCAAGGAGAGTCCGTGGCTCTGCGGGCAGATTATAATGTATTGCAGGAACAGCACAATAGGATGCAGTTATCTGCAACAGCTGTCAGAGCTGGGAATATTCCGGTTCGTAAGATGCCGCCAGCACCTCCATCAATAAATGAATTGATACAGGCAAGATTTAGAAAACTGTCTGATAGTTACAAAGAACTGATGCATTTGTGGACAACAGATCAAGGGGCATTTCGTAGCAAGCGCAGAGAGTTTACGGAGCGGGAGCATCCACAGGAATTTTGTTGCAGCAATGCAAAGGAGCGGGCTGTCAATGGCAACTTGGATCCAGTTTATGTCAATGCTGCAGCTGGTACAGGCACATTTTGGGCTGTGCCTATAGAAGAAATTCCAGGAAAATACTTTGTATTTCCTAGTCCGACATTGGCTTATGAGAAACAACAGCATTGGACTGGCGGCATGAAGGAAGCTTTCAAATCAAATTATCAGGATGGTATGTTTTGTAGTAATTTTGAGGTTATTCGTCCAGCTGTTTTCATCAAACAAGGTGATTCTTGGAATTTAGTAACAGCTGGTGATTTATCACTACATTAATGGATATCTCAAAGGAAGGCTTGGCTGTGAATGGCCAGACCTTCCAGCTTTTTAGGGGGAAATATGACAGAAGAAAGATTGGCAGTGGCGCAGCTGCTGCAAAAGATTATAGCCGAGGATAAGAATGTTCTGGTGAATTATGAAGAATTGTTAGCCAAGCTGCAGGAGGGTGGTGTGAGCGGTGGCGACTATCGTGCTATCAATAATGCATTACAATATAAAATTGGGGCAGTATTAAATAGTGTGGAGCCGGATAGCGCAGATGCCATTGCCCAAGGTCGTAAGGACTTGCAAAAAGTATTGCAGGCAAATAATATGCTGGCTGCCAGAATAGAGTTTATCGTTGATATTTTTACGTATGCTGTAGGCTGGCAGGAGGCAGAAGTCGGATTAAACAATGGAACAGCACAGACGGTGCATGAATCCGTATCGGCAGAGGTGAAGGTTACTTCTGAGCGGAAGACAGATAGCTTAGTTGCTCCGTCAACTGATATAGAAATATATGCCGAAGATGATAAGACAACAGTTGATTCTAATGTGTGGATTTGTCCAACATGTGGTGAAGAAAACGATTTGTTTTTTTGTGAGAACTGCGGATGTGCCAAGCCAGAACCTCAGAAAAATAATATTGAAATAGAGTCATGGGCTTGCCTGCAATGCGGCAGGCAAAATACAGGCAAGTTCTGTATAGCCTGTGGTGCGCCACAGCTGCAGCAAGATGTTAATACATGGGTGTGTACAAATTGTGGCCGCGAAAATACGGGGAAATTCTGTACAGGTTGTGGCAATCAGAGATAATAAACAGCAGGGGTGGGGAGTAATGGGTAAGGATGATATTCAACAGACAGGGGAAATATTAAGAAAGCTGCTCCAGGAAGATGAAAATCTATTGCTGGACCAGGCAAGTTTTAGTGACAAATTAGCCAAGGCAGGAATTGTATCTAGAGATAATAGTATTCTGGACAAAGCCCTCAGCTTGGGAATTAATGCTATATTGATGTCTGTGGATCAGGAATCATTAGAGTCCGTAAAAGCTGGTCAGGCAAAGTTGAGAGAAATACTCTTAAATGAAAACATTAATATGAGAAGGGTTGATTTTGTTGTTGATGTGTTTACAGTTGCATTTGACTGGGTAACGCCAGAAAATATAGCTCGCAAGGAAAAGGAAGCCAAGGAAAAGGCTGCAGCAGAGAAAGCCAGGCAGCAACGAGCAGAAGAACAGGCACAGCAACAGGCACAACGCAAAGAGGCGGAAGCTAGACGATTGGCTGTCCAAAAGGAAGAGCTTGACAGACGAGCCGCGCAGCAGGCAGCAGTTCAGCAGGCAACTGTTGAGCCTGTGATACAACAACCTGTTAAGCAGTCTACGGGGGGAGCAGAAAACCAGCCGCCGACGAAAGTTCTAGCATACGTTATAGGTCTTATTTTGATTGCTGTATGCTGCATTTTCCTAGTAAAACCTGCTACAGAAAATCAAGGTCAGGTTAATGGCTCAAGTAAAACCAAGGTAACTACAGAGAAAGAGGTATCAGAGAAGAATAATGACAATGGTGGATCCAATAGGAGGGTAGCTAGTGATAATAAAAGTAATACAGAGGGAATCAAGGCTCCAGTAAAATCATCTGAAGGAGAAATTGCTTCTGCAGCAGGAGCAGTACTAGTGAACTATCATAAAAATATTACCAAGAGCAACTATCGCACAGCATATAATTGCACCAGTGACGGGTGGCAAGGCAGGGTTGGCTATGAAGGATGGGCAAAGGGCTTTAAAACTACAATTAGCAGTGAGGTAAGCAATATCCAATATGATTCAGTATCAGATGATAGAGTCGTAGTGCGATATGTGCTGACGGCAGTGGATAATCCTGGCGGAACCAGACGATTTAACGGCAAGGCTGTTATTATCAAGACATCTGAAGGCTGGAAGATCGATAACATGGAACATGAGGCGAGATAAACGGAGGGAAAAAAATGGATGTGAAATTTTGTCCAAATTGCGGCAAACAGCTAGGAGAGAATACTTCTTTTTGTGGAGAATGCGGCCACCAGATTGCAGTCAATGCAGTGCAGACAATTCCTGAACCTGTGGTAACAGTTCAGGATATTCCAGCACAGAGTACGTCTGCTCCGTATCAGGAAATAGATCATATGGTTAGTGGAGAGACTGTGTTGGTGAGTCCTGGCAAGGTTGTTAACAAAACAGTTTATATTTTACTTGCATTGTTTTTAGGCGGTTTTGGAGCACATAAATTTTATACTGGACGCATAGGTCTGGGTATCTTGTATTTGGTCTTTTTCTGGACATGGATTCCTGGTATCATTGCCGCTATTGAAGCAATTTATGTAGGTATAAAGAAGAACTCGGATGCCTACGGCAATATTACTATGTAAGGAATTAGAGGGATAGTATATGAAGGGGAGTCAAGCTGGGAGTGGCAAAAAAATTAGGCGGCATTTTTGTAAAGCATTGGTTTTGGCAGTGTGTGTCTGCATGGGGGTTGGCATCAGCTGCATTTCAGGTTGCTCAGGGCAAAATGTAGTTAAACAGGAAACTGCCGCAGAAATTGCGACACATGAAGATTTATCTACAGAAGCCAAGGTAGATAAAATTTTGGCGCAGATGTCAACTGCAGAAAAAGTCGGACAGATGGTGATGATTGGGGTTCATGGAACCAGTATTAATGACGACATGGCATATATGCTAAGTGAATATGATATTGGCGGAGTGATTTTGTTTGATCGTAATCTGGAGACGCAGAATCAGGTTATTGAGTTAAATCGACAGTTACAGGCACATGCGCATGGAATTTTGCCCCTATTTATTGCTATTGATGAGGAAGGTGGACGAGTATCAAGAATGAAAGATGTGCTGACACCGCCACCATCACAACAGGCTATAGGTGTTACAGATGAGCCGGAACAGGCACGGCTATGGGCAGTTAAGACAGCCAATGAGTTAAAAAAATATGGGTTTAATGTGAACTTTGCACCAGTAGCAGATGTAGGCTCTGATTCCGCGCAAAGAATGTATAGCAATTATCCTGATAAGGTGACACGTTTTGTCAGTGCAGCGGTTAAGGGATATGAGTCAGAAAAAATGTTGTGCAGTTTAAAACATTTTCCAGGAATTGGCAGAGGGGAAACAGACTCACATAATGGTTTTGTAAATGTTTCCGCTAGTGCAGATGCAATGGAAAAGGTTGATCTGGAACCATTCAGATTTATGATTGCTAATGCCGATCAGGATAATTTCTGGGTAATGGTAACCCATGTGACTTATTCGGCCTTTGACGACAAGAATCCAGCATCTTTTTCATCGGCAATTATGACAGATTTGCTGAGAAACAAATTAAAGTATCAAGGAATTGTCATAACTGATGATTTGGATATGGGAGCAATTGCTAATTACTATAATTATAATGAAGTAGGCGTAAAATCTATTATGGCTGGTTCAGATATAGTATTGGTGTGTCATGATTATGCTCATGAGACCTCGGTATATAATGGCATATTGAGGGCGGTAGAGGCAGGAACCATTAGCCAGGAACGCTTGGATGCATCTGTCAGAAGGATTATTAAAGCAAAATTACTGCATATTATGTGAAGGGGAAGTGAAATGTGATGAGTTGGGATTGTCCAAATTGTGGGCGTACAGGCAATTTGAAGAAATTTTGTGGTCAATGTGGTTGTAAGAGACCTGAGGCAGAGGTTATGCCTGAAATAGTGCAACCAGTACTTGAACCGGAAGTTTCTGCAAACGAATCATCAATACCAGATATTCCTGCACCTGATACGGCATCAGCAGTGCAGCCGGTATCTACTGCGCCTGTTGCAAATAATAATACAGGCGGCAATAACTGGCAGGGTAAGTTGCCAGGTGGAGCTATAGAGGGCAAAAAGAAGCCGGTGATTATTGCAGTTTGTGCTTTGTTGGTGGTATGTTTGGGATTTTTTGCCTTCAAAATGCTTGGCGGAAACGATTATGCGAGCAAGGGACAGGAATTTATCAGTATTTCTCAAGATGTCAGCAAAACTGCAGCAGAACTGAAAAAATTGCCAGGTACACCATCAGAGTCTGAGCGTAAATCAGTTAGTGATGGCCTGCAAAAAAGTATTGATAAATTGGACAAGTTGGATCAGGATTTGAAAAAAATAAAATCAAATAAGCAAGATGAAGCTGCAAAATTCCAAGGCCTGCTCGCATTGGTTGAATTTGATAAGGAATATTTGACAGTGGTGCGGGACATTGTAAATTATGCACCTCAGGAATTGGGTAATATGAATAGATATATTCCAGAGGAATATAAGGCACTGCATAAGAAATATGCCGATCAAGCGCGTGCCTATGAGCAGCTGGAAACTTTGTCCATTATTATTGATGACAGCAAAGCTAACAAACAAAACGTACAGGCATTATCTTATGTGTTGTGGGATGAAGTTGACGGTGCGCTTAGTGAGTATCTGCAACGCAAAGTACAGCGTGACAGCCAATATTTGTCAGATATAATCAAGGAAGCAAATAGCAAGCAAGCCGAAAATAATGCTGAATTAAAAAAGAAGGATGAAGTTGTATTTTTGGTAAATAAAGTATATCCCATGGGCAAGGCTATTTGTGTGGAAGGCATGTTCTATAATGGCACTAAGGATTTGGTATCACATATCAAAGAGTATTTATTAGATATAAGCCTTAAGTGTTATGGCAAGGAAGTATTCTCTGTTAAGGATGCGAAAGGGTCAGCCTATCATGAAGTTTTTAATTTACCACCAGGCGGCAGTGCTGCATCTACTATCATGTATCATTTAGGAACGAACGATAATATACCATATTACACTACAGCGGAAGTTAATATGCATAAAATCCGCTGGGTAGTTAGAAGAGAGGTCAAACGCTAAATTATTATAGTTTTGTTATTTTATGTGAAAACATGCAAGTATGGCAAGTCATTTAAAGTAATGTATAGTGGGAGTGCTTGTTTTTCATGAAAGATGACAAAGTTTCTAAAATTCAATGTAGCGTAGTTCCATGATTGTTAACGATGATGATTAAGGGGTGGAAAGGATGCGTATTAGATGACAAAATTTACTCAGCGGATAGCGTGTATCATTACTGTATTATTTGCATTTAGTGTATTTTTCCAAATGGATAACAAGGCAAGTGCTGGAAATTTTGAAACCTTGGCAGCAACAGGGTTCTTATCCCTTTCAATGGATGAGAAATGGGAACAGTCATATAAGACATCTCTGGGGGATTTTAAAATTAGGTTTAGAAAATTGGCTTTTTCATCAGAGCAGAAGCGATATCATTTGATTATCTGGTGGAATGGCAAGCGCATTGCTGATGGTTATTCACCAGAAAATGGTGCTGGTTATGCTTTTCGTGTATTCCATGACAAATCAACAGATAGAATTTTTGTCTCAATTGATTCTATACAGCGTATAGTATTGTTCGGCTATGATCCAAAGAACAAGAAAATGGAGAAATTTATGGATAGTCGCAACTATTATACATCTGGCAAATATCCATTTATTTCCCTAGATGAGGATAACGATTTAATGCTGACCTTCAAGGCAAGTGATTGGAAAATAAGCAATAAGTACAAACTCTTTTGGGATGAGTCAGCCAACTGGTTTGGTTATAAGGATGTAACGCCACACTGGCAGGCTCCGCCAGCTCCACCAGCACCAGAGTATACACCGCCATCATACAGCAGTTACCAGGAGCCAGCCTCAGAAGAGATTTACTATGAGGATGAAGAGATTGTAGGGTCCTGAGTAAATATCCATAAGGGATAATGGATTAGCTGATATGCAACGAATATGGATTGTAGATAGCCGTATACGGTGGCTGTCTTTGCAGAGAATGGTAAGCGTCCAAAATAATATGACGGATTCCCCTTTCCGGGGATTAGTGAGATAATAACGCTATAGAAATGAACGCAAACTTTAAAAGTTTGCGTTTGGGAGGTGTTATTATCACTCGTGAAAACAACAATCATAAGGAACATTATCAAATAGAGAAATGGAAACTGCTTATACAAGAACAGAAGACATCTGGTCTGTCAATTAGAGATTTTTGCAGACAAAATGCAGTTTCCAGTCATGCTTACAAAATCCTGCTTGACAGACAAATCCATATTTTAGTATAATATGACTCGTGCATGGGGGCGTAGCTCAGCTGGGAGAGCGCTTGAATGGCATTCAAGAGGTCAGGGGTTCGATCCCCCTCGTCTCCACCATAAACTTGTAAAATAAAAGGACTTCGGCTTTGGCTGAAGTCCTTTTTTGATGGAAATTATACTTTTTACAGCGTTTTTTTAGAAATGAAAATGGTTCATCATCTTCATGGACAGCTTTTTGGCATCATCATCCTTGTGCTTCAGGATATAATCCAAAGAGCTGACGAAGAAAAAGGAATTGACAGGCAGATAGCGGCGGCGTTTCTTGAAATTCGCCCAATGAAAGAGCTTGTCGAAAACCTGCTCATAATCATCACGCGTAGCATGATATTTGCTGATAACGCGTTTGAGACGAAAATCATTGCAGCCGTATTCATACATTTTATCCAGCAGCGCTTCCTTGGAAAGCTCACCCCGCTCCAGAAAAGCCAAAATCAAATCGTTGATGTAATTGTCCCGGGCCAGATTGCGCTTCATGGCCAGGATGAAGGTAACGATGAGAAACAGCATGATGCCGATGTAAAAAATCACAATATCACCTCTCTGTATTTATGGCAGCCAGATCAGATTGCCTGCAAAGGTATGCCCGCTGCGGAGCAGTGCTGCCCGCAGTCTTTCCAGCCTGCCCCAAAGGGGCGCGCCGTGCAGCCGGAGCCTGAACTTTAGAAAGCTGTGGTCGTTGTGCCCAAAAATAGGGACACGGCTCATCCGGTAGGGATCATCTCCGGGATATACCAGATCGTAGTATACGGTAAAGCCTCCCTGATAGCCGCAGTCCTGAACAGCCTGCAGTACCTCATCGTTGAGGGAGCCGCATGGGTAGGCAATGTATTCGACAAACTGCCTTGTCTTCCATTCGGTGGCCAGCTTGCCGCCCTCAAGCTGCTGATGCAGCTCGGCAGGAGACAGGGAGGTCAGCTCAAAATGGCTGAGGGTATGGCTTTCCATGGCAAAGCCGGCTTCGCTCATCTCCTGCACCTGCTGCCAGGTGAGATATTTGTCAAAGCGGTCCATGAAGTCGGATACCAGGAAAACAGCAGCGCTCATACCGTATTTCTGTAAAATAGGAAAGGCATTTTCATAATTGTCACGATAGCCATCGTCGAAGGTTATCAGGACGGGATTTTCCGGCAGCGGGCTGCCATTCTGCAGATAAGCTGTGAGCTGCTCCGGAGAAATCGTATGATAGCCTTTTTCATGGAGATATTTCATTTCTCTGTCAAATTCATCTGTCGGCACTGTCAGGGCGTTGCAGTCGGTGTCATTGATTTGATGATAGCTGAGCACCGGAATGCCCTGGGCAGCTTCCCGCATGAAGCAGAGCAGCATGGAGAGTACAGCAGCCAGCAGCAGATAGGACAGAATCAATACCCATTGCTTGGGTGAAGGATACATGGTAACACGACCTTTTGTTTTTTCCCATTGTACCTTGTTGTCAGGGGTTAGTCAAATATAAATGAGCCGCAGGAGCCAATCTCTTACAGCAGGATAAAGGTATTTTCTATAAAATAAGGGTGGACTATTTTTCATTTTTATTTATAATTGTAAGAGGACTGTTATTTTTTGAACAGCTACAGTGTAATTGAAAGGAAGCTATTTCTGTATGAATAGAAATGATTTGTGCTGGTGCGGCAGCGGCCTCAAGTATAAGAGATGCCACCTCGCCTATGATGAGAGGCTGGAGGCCATGGAATTTGATTTTTTCAAGGGGCAGGTCAGGCCGCCGAGGAATATCATCAAAAATGCGGCAGATATAGAGGGAATCCGCCAGGCGGGCATTATCAATGATGCGGCACTGGATCTGGCAGGGAGCATGGTTGAGGCTGGCAGGGATACGGCTTCCATAGATGATGCCGTGCGTCAGTTCATCGAATCCAAGGGAGCTGTACCGGCCTGCCTGAATTACGAAGGCTTTCCCAAGAGCACCTGTATTTCTTTGAATGATGTAGTATGTCATGGTATCCCGTCCAAGAAGACCATCATGAAGGACGGAGATATCCTCAATATAGATATTACCACCATTTTGGCAGGCTATTATGCAGATGCCTCCCGTATGTATATTGTAGGCAAGGCTGCACCGGAGGCGGAGAGGCTGGTAGAGATAGCCAGGGAATGCATGCTCCTGGGCATTGAGGCGGTTAAGCCCTGGGGCTATGTCGGGGATATAGGCGCGGCGGTAAATGCTCATGCCAAGGCCAATGGCTGTTCAGTGGTAACAGAGCTGGGCGGCCACGGTGTCGGCAAGGATTTCCATGAGGAGCCATTCATCCCCCATGTGGGAGAAAAGGGCACAGGCATGCTGCTGGTGCCGGGAATGGTGTTCACTGTAGAGCCGATGATCAATGCAGGGCGGTATAAGGTCACGGTGGACAAGCAGGACGGCTGGACTGTCCGTACCAAGGACAAGTCCCTGTCTGCGCAGTGGGAAAAGACTATTCTTGTTACGGAGAACGGTATAGAGGTGCTTTCAAGCTGAGCTTTGTCAGCAGAGCTGACAGACTTGGATGAGGCTTGCAGGGAGGTGTCGGCAGCGTGCTGAAGGAGCTTTGGGGCCAGTCAGAGGGCAGTATGGATATATCCTCTGCCAGGCGTTTGAAGGAAATAATTGCCGTATTGCGGAAGAGGGAGCTTCTGCAGGGCGTGACGCCGGTCAAGGTGCGTCAGGTGCTGGAGGATTTGGGACCTACCTTTGTCAAGCTGGGGCAGATTGTCAGCATGAGGCCGGATTTCCTCTCCAAGGAGTACAGAGAGGAGCTGACGAGGCTCCAGTCTGATGTTGCGCCCATGTCCTTTGAGACAGTGGAGGAAATCATCCAGCGTGAATACAATCAGAGCTGGAAGGAGATTTTTTCCTATATAGACCGGGAAGCCATGGGGTCTGCCTCCATAGCGCAGGTACACAGAGCGGTGCTGAAAAATGGTGACAGGGTGGTCATCAAGGTACAGCGGCCGGGTATCTATGATGTGATGTCCAAGGATATTGCCCTCCTGAAGCAGGCGATTTCCCTTTTGAATATCGTCCATGATTCGGACGGCGTGGTGGATTTGGGCAGCATCATAGATGAAATATGGGAGGTTGCCAAGCAGGAGATAGATTTTCTGCTGGAGGCTGACCATATTGAGGAATTTGCCCATCTCAACAAGGATGATGAAAATATTGAGTATCCCCAGGTCAACAGGATGCTCAGCACGCCGCGGATACTGGTCATGGAGTGCATGGAGGGAATTCCGCTGGATGACAGTGAGGCACTGGCAGCCGAAGGCGTGGATATGGAACGCATCGGCAGGATACTTGCCATCAATTATGTCAAGCAGATCATAGAGGACGGTTTTTTTCATGCAGATCCTCATCCTGGCAATATCTGGGTCAGGGACGGCAAAATCCTCTGGCTGGATCTGGGCATGATGGGCAGACTGTCGGTCAAGGACAGGAACAGCTTCCGGCGGGTCATCATCGCGCTGGTTACCCGGGATGTTTATGAGATGAAGGAGGCCGTGCTGGCATTGGGGCTGCCCCGCGGCAAGGTCGACCATCTTCGCCTGTATGACGATGTGAGCATGCTGATGAACCAGTACGGGGATATGGATTTTGAGCACTTGAAGACAGGTGAGCTGACCAGACAGATCCTGCATGTGCTGAAATCCAACAATATCGCCGTCCCTACCGGGTTCAGCATGTTTGGCAGAGGTGTGCTGATCATGGAAGGGGTCATGAAGCGCTGCTGTCCGCAGGTAAATCTGGCAGAGGTGTTTGCCCAGGGGCTGCGCATCAGCATGAAAAAGAATTTCAACTGGCTGTCAGAGCTGAACAAAATGAAGCGTGACGGCTATATGCTGATGAAAAAATCCGTGCAGCTGCCGGAGCAGATTTCTGATATATTGAAGATGACCCTGAGCGGCCAGACCAAGGTGAATCTGGATTTGACCGGTTCCCAGGAGCCGCTCCAAAAGCTGGACAGGATGATCAACAAGATGATCATGGCGATTATCAGCGCAGCGCTGCTGCTGGGGTCAAGTACCATCTGCACCACTCAGATGACCCCGAAGATTATGGAGATTCCGCTGCTGGGCGTTTTGGGCTATTTAGCGGCCATGGTGCTGTGCAGCAAGCTCTTATGGAGCATTATCAAGACTGACAGGAGGAAGAAGTGACTTGCGAGGAATCAGAGGAGCCATTACAGTTGAAGAAAATACGAAAGAAGCAGTAGCCCATGCCACCCAGGAGGTAGTGACCGCCATGCTGGAAGCGAATGATGTCCGTACCGAGGATATTGGAGCGGCTATTTTTTCTGCTACTGACGATATTACGGCAGCTTTTCCTGCCAAGGGTGCCAGAGCACTGCCGGGCTTTGAGCTGGTGCCGCTTTTTGATGCACGCCAGATGGATGTGGAGGGTGCACTGCCATATTGTATCCGCGTGCTTTTGTTGGTGGATACGGACAAAAGGCAGCATGAAATCAATCATATATTTTTAGGCAAGGCAAAAAATCTGCGCCCCGATCTGGCAAAATGAGAGCGCGGCTTGACAGGCTGTGAGCGCGCGGGTATGCTGAATAGGAGAGTTCTTACAGGAGGTTTTTATGAATAAGATTATTTCTACTGACAAGGGACCTGGAGCAATTGGCCCTTATTCACAGGCTGTGCAGACTGCTGGAGGAATGCTGTTTGTTTCCGGACAGATTCCGTTGGTTCCGGCAACCGGTGCCATGGTGGAGGGCGGCATTGAGGAGCAGGCTGTCCAGGTGCTGGACAATCTGCAGGGGATTGTTGAAGCTGCAGGCTATCAGCTGTCCGATGTGGTCAGGACTACTGTCTATTTGGCAGACATCAATGATTTTGGCACGGTGAATGAAATCTATGCCCGCTATTTTGTGGAAAACTGTCCTGCACGGGTATGTGTTGAGGTAAGCAAGCTGCCGAAGGGCGCTTTGGTCGAGATTGATGTTATTGCATCCAGGTGATTGATTCACCGCCGATGTCTTTCTATACGATAAAAGGAGTGTGTTAGTTTTGAGTAATGTTGAAAACACCAGCGTCAATGCTATCCGTATCTTGGCTGCTGAGATGATTCAGAAGGCAAAGTCCGGACATCCGGGTCTGCCGATGGGCTGCGCGCCGATCGCCTACGAGCTGTGGGGCAGGCATCTGAGCCATAATCCTAAAAACCCAAAGTGGCTGAATCGTGATCGCTTCATCCTGTCCGGCGGACATGGATCCGCTATGCTGTATTCCCTGCTGCACCTGTTCGGCTACGGGCTGACCATGGAGGACCTGATGGATTTCCGCCAGCTTGGCTCACTGACTCCTGGCCATCCTGAGTACGGCCACACGGTAGGCGTTGAGGCGACTACCGGCCCTCTGGGCGCAGGTATGGGTATGGCTGTGGGTATGGCTGTGGCAGAGGCGCATCTGGCGGAGAAGTTCAACAAGCCTGGATATCCTGTATATGACCATTATACCTTCGCTCTGGGCGGCGATGGCTGCATGATGGAGGGCATTTCCTCCGAGGCATTTTCTCTGGCTGGCACCCTTGGCCTGTCCAAGCTGATTGTGATTTATGACAGCAACCGTATATCCATTGAAGGCAGCACTGATATAGCCTTTACAGAAAATGTCCAAAAGCGTATGGAGGCATTCGGCTTCCAGACGATTGATGTTGCTGACGGTACCAATCTGGCAGCTATTGGCAGGGCTATTGAGGAAGCAAAGGCAGATACTGTCCGTCCGTCCTTTATCACTGTCCATACGGAGATTGGTTATGGCTGTCCGGCAAAGCAGGGCAAGGCAAGTGCTCATGGTGAGCCGCTGGGCGAGGAGAATCTTCAGGCTGCCAAGAAAAATCTGGGCTGGACTGCCGAGCCGTTCACAGTACCTGAGGAGGTCTATGCTGATTATGCAGCCAAGGCTGCCCGGGGAGAAGAGGCTGAGGCAAAGTGGAATGCAATGTTTGCTGAGTGGCAGGCAAAATTCCCGGAAGCAGCAGCTCTGCATGATAAATTTTATGATAAAAAGGCGATTCAGGCGGTTATGGAGGACGAGAGCTTCTGGGCTGCCGGTGAAAAGCCGAATGCCAGCCGTGCTCTTTCCGGCAATATCATCAATAAAATCAAGGATATTGTGCCGAGCCTGATGGGCGGCAGCGCAGATCTGGCACCATCCAACAAGACCGAGATGAAGGGCGAGGGCTTCTTCAGCCGGGAGGACCGCAGCGGCCGCAATATGCACTTTGGTGTGCGTGAGCTGGCAATGGCTGCCATCGCCAACGGCATGGCACTGCATGGCGGTGTCACTCCTTATGTGGCTACCTTCTTCGTTTTCTCGGATTATGTAAAGCCTATGATGCGTCTGGCTGCTCTGATGGGGCTGCCTGTTACCTATGTGCTCACTCATGATTCCATCGGTGTAGGCGAGGACGGCCCTACCCATGAGCCAATCGAGCAGCTTGCAATGCTGCGTTCTCTGCCGAATCTGCAGGTCTTCCGTCCGGCTGATGCTGTGGAGACTGCTGCGGCATGGTACACTGCGCTGGCTGATACTACCTGCCCTACCGCCATGGCTCTGACCCGTCAGAACCTCGCCCTGATTCCTAGCAGCAGGGAGGGAGCACTGAAGGGCGGTTATGTAATCGCTGATTCCGTGAAGGAAATTCCGGACGGCATCATCATGGCTACCGGCTCAGAGGTGGGAATTTCTCTGGAGGCCAAGGCAATCCTGGCTGAAGAGGGCAAGGATGTACGCGTTGTTTCCATGCCGTGCATGGAGCTTTTCGATCAGCAGCCTGCTGAGTACAGAGAGGCAGTCCTGCCGAAGGCAGTGCGTGCCCGCGTGGCTGTTGAGGCAGCTTCAGATTTTGGCTGGGGCAAATACATCGGCCTTGATGGTGCTGCTGTATGCATGGAGGGCTTCGGCGCTTCTGCTCCTGCCGGCCTCCTATTTGAGAAGTTTGGCTTCACCAGGGAGAATGTGGCTGAGACGATGCGCAGACTGCTGAAGTAAGGCATTGCCTGCGGATTGTTTTTTCGCCTAGAGACTGCAAGGGCTTTCCGGTATATTTTGTACTGGAAGGCCTTTTCTTGTGGGAAATATAAAAATGAGCATGTGTTGGGCATGTTTAGCTTTTATCGGCATAAAATTTTGATGACATTAGAAAAAAATATGATTTTTTTGGTGCGGAAAAAGGTTTACATTTTTAGAGAAAATTTGCATTTTCTCAGGATTTTTTTTTATTTGTAACAAAATATGCACAGGAGAAGAAAAGATGTGCACTGTGTGGGCACGGACAAGGTACTGTGATACACCGGGAGGCGTGTGCAATACAAAACCTTGCGGTATATGGCTTGACAAAGGTTCTGAGGGGTGTTATTATACTAATGCGCCTAAGATATGAGAATTTCCAGGCGAAGGAGTGAAATGTATGACGCTGGAAAATTTAAAGAAGGCCCAGAGGGTTATCGGGATAAAACAGGTAACCAAGGCCATCAGCAAAGACCAGGTGTCATGTGTTTTCCTGGGAGCGGATGCAGACGGAAGGGTCACAGAGCCCTTGAAGGATATCTGCATCGGCAGAGGAATACCGGTTGAAGCTGTTTACACCATGGGGGAGCTGGGCAAGACCTGCTCCATAGAGGTGGGAGCTGCTGCGGTAGCGGTTCTCAAATAAGGCACCCGTTAAAAACCTGCCGGCACTGCCGGTGAGTTTTAATAAATACTAAATACTCATTTTGAAGGAAGGAGGTGCATGTATGCCTACAATCAACCAGTTAGTTCGCAAGAGCAGAGAGAGCATGCAGGAGAAATCCACAGCACCGGCATTAAAGAATTGCCCACAGAAACGCGGCGTTTGCACAAGAGTTTATACCACAACTCCTAAGAAGCCAAACTCCGCACTCCGTAAGGTTGCCCGTGTTCGTTTGACTAATAGCATTGAAGTAACCGCATATATCCCTGGCATTGGCCATAATCTTCAGGAGCATAGCGTTGTTCTGATCAGAGGCGGGCGTGTAAAGGATTTACCAGGTGTTCGTTATCACATCGTTCGTGGCTCTTTGGATACCGCAGGTGTTCAGGACCGCAAGCAGGGTAGATCCAAATACGGTGCTAAGCGCGCTAAGCAGAAAAAATAATTTCTGACTAAAGACTGAAAGATTATGGAAGGAGGCAAAATAGATGCCAAGAAAAGGTTCTGTACCTAAGCGTGACGTTTTACCGGATCCGGTTTACCATTCCAAGATCGTCACTAAGTTCATCAACAAGGTAATGCTTTCTGGTAAGAAGGGCGTTGCTGAGAGAGTTGTATATGATGCATTCGAGATTATCCGTGCCAAGACCGGCAAGGACCCTCTTGAGGTTTTTGAGACTGCATTGAAGAATGTCATGCCTGTATTGGAGGTTCGCGCACGCCGTGTCGGCGGTGCCAACTACCAGGTTCCGGTTGAGGTTCGCCCTGACCGCCGCATGACTTTGGGCATCCGCTGGATCGTGAACTACGCAAGACTGCGCGGCGAAAAGACCATGGATGAGAGATTGTCCGGCGAGCTGATGGATGCTGCCAACAATACCGGCGCTTCCATCAAGAAGAAGGAAGATACTCACAAGATGGCTGAGGCTAACAAGGCTTTCGCTCATTATCGTTGGTAATATAGTTTGTGTAATTAAGGAGCGATAAATAGTGGCTAGAGAGTATTCTCTTGAAAAGACTCGTAACATCGGTATCATGGCGCACATTGATGCCGGTAAAACTACTACTACTGAGCGTATCCTCTTCTACACCGGTATCACTCACAAAATTGGTGAGGTTCATGAGGGTGCTGCAACCATGGACTGGATGGCTCAGGAGCAGGAGCGTGGTATTACCATCACCTCCGCTGCAACCACCTGTCACTGGAAGGATCACCGCATCAACATTATTGATACCCCGGGTCACGTTGACTTTACTGTAGAGGTTGAGCGTTCTCTGAGAGTATTGGACGGTGCTGTGGCAGTTCTGACTGCCCGCGGCGGCGTTGAGCCTCAGACTGAGACCGTATGGCGTCAGGCTGAGAAATATAGTGTACCGCGTATGGCTTATGTAAATAAGATGGATATTACCGGTGCAGATTTCTATAATGTAATCAAGATGATGAAGGAGCGTCTGAACGCCAATGCAGTTGCAATCCAGCTGCCAATCGGTGCAGAGGATGATTTCCAGGGCATCATCGACCTCATCAAGATGGAAGCCATCGTGTATGAGGATGACCTCGGCAAGGTTGCTGATGAAGTAGCCATTCCTAAGGATATGAAGGATTTGGCTGAGGAATACCATGAGAAGATGCTGGAAGCAGTTGCTGAAACTGATGATGCACTTATGGAGAAATACCTGGGCGGCGAGGAGATCACTGAGGCAGAGCTGAAGGCTGCAATCCGCAAGGCTACTATTGCCTGCACCATGACTCCTGTTACCTGCGGTACTTCCTACAGGAACAAGGGCGTACAGCCTATGCTGGACGCTATCGTAGACTTCATGCCTGCTCCTGTTGATATTCCGCCAATCAAGGGCACCAATCCTGACAGCGGTGAGGAAGACCATCGTCCATCCAGTGATGATGAGCCGTTCGCAGCACTGGCCTTCAAGATCATGGCTGACCCATTTGTTGGTAAGCTGGCGTTCTTCCGTGTGTACTCCGGTGTTCTTTCCTCCGGCTCTTATGTATATAATTCTACAAAGGGCAAGAAGGAGCGCATTGGCCGTATTCTCCAGATGCATGCCAACAACCGTAAGGAGCTGGATGTTGTTTACAGCGGTGATATTGCTGCTGCTGTTGGTCTCAAGGATACCACCACAGGTGATACCCTCTGTGACGAGGCACATCCAATCATCCTGGAGTCCATGGAGTTTCCGGATCCGGTTATTTCCGTAGCCGTAGAGCCAAAGACCAAGAATGACCAGGAAAAGATGGGCGTTGCCCTTCAGAAGCTGGCAGAAGAGGATCCAACTTTCCGCGTACGCACTGACGAGGAGACTGGTCAGACCATCATCTCCGGTATGGGTGAGCTTCACCTGGAGATCATCGTTGACCGTATGCTCCGCGAGTTCAAGGTTGACTGTGCTGTAGGCAACCCTCAGGTTGCTTACCGTGAGACTATCCGCAAGGAAGTTGAGTGCGAAGGCAAGTTTGTCCGCCAGTCCGGTGGTCATGGTCAGTATGGCCATTGTAAGCTGAGACTCATTCCGCAGGAGCCTGGTGAAGGCTTCAGCTTTGAGAACAAGGTTGTGGGCGGTGCAATTCCTAAGGAATTCATCAACCCTATCGAAGCAGGTATCAAGCAGGCTATGGAAGGCGGTATTCTCGCCGGCTACCCTGTTGTTGATGTCAAGGCTGTCGTATTCGATGGTTCCTACCATGATGTTGACTCCTCTGAGGCTGCGTTCAAGGTTGCCGGTTCCATGGCATTCAAGAGCGGCGCACTCAAGGCTAACCCTGTTATCCTGGAGCCAATCGTAAAGGTAGAGGTTATCGTGCCTGAGGACTACATGGGCGATGTAATTGGCGATTTGAACTCCCGTCGCGGCCGTATCGAAGGTATGGAAGCCCGCAACGGCGCTCAGGTCATCAATGCGTTTGTTCCTCTCTCTGGAATGTTTGGTTATTCTACTGACCTGCGTTCCAAGACTCAGGGCCGCGGTAATTATTCCATGGAAGTTTCTCATTATGAGGAAGTTCCAAAGAATATTGCAGATGGCATCATTTCTAAAAACAAAGGTGAATAAGGAGGAAATATTCTAAATGGCAAAGCAGACATTTGAAAGAACAAAACCACATGTAAACATTGGTACCATCGGTCACGTTGACCATGGTAAGACTACTCTGACTGCAGCAATCACCAAGGTTCTGTCCGAGAAGGGCATGGCTCAGTTCGAGGATTATGCAAACATCGATAAGGCTCCAGAGGAAAGAGAGCGCGGTATTACCATCAACACTGCTCATGTAGAGTATGAGACTGAGAACCGTCATTATGCTCATGTTGACTGCCCGGGCCATGCTGACTATGTAAAGAACATGATCACTGGTGCTGCACAGATGGATGGCGGTATCCTGGTAGTTTCCGCAGCTGATGGCCCTATGCCTCAGACTCGTGAGCACATCCTGCTGGCTCGTCAGGTAGGCGTTCCTGCTATGGTTGTATTCCTGAACAAGGTTGACCAGGTTGATGATCCTGAGCTGCTTGAGCTGGTAGAGATGGAAGTTCGTGAGCTCCTCAGCTCCTATGACTTCCCAGGCGATGACATTCCTGTAATCGCTGGTTCCGCACTGGGCGCTCTGAATGACGACCCTGAGCAGAAGGAGAACATCCTGAAGCTGATGGCTGCTGTTGACGAGTACATCCCAACTCCTACCCGTGATACTGATCTCCCATTCCTGATGCCTGTAGAGGATGTATTCACCATTACCGGTCGTGGTACTGTTGCTACCGGACGTGTAGAGCGTGGTCAGCTGAACCTGAACGATACTGTTGAGATCGTTGGTATTGCTGAGGAGACCAAGAGCACCGTTATCACCGGCATCGAGATGTTCCGCAAGCTGCTCCCTAGCGCGCAGGCAGGCGACAACATCGGCGCATTGCTCCGTGGTATCGACCGCAAGGAGATTCAGCGTGGTCAGGTTCTGGCAAAGCCAGGTTCCATCAACCCGCACACCAAGTTCAAGGGTCAGGTTTATGTACTGACCAAGGAAGAAGGCGGCCGTCATACCCCATTCTTCAACAACTACCGTCCACAGTTCTACTTCCGTACTACTGATGTTACCGGTGTTGTTACCCTGCCAGAGGGCACTGAGATGGTTATGCCTGGCGATAATGTAGAGATGGCTGTAGAGCTCATCACTCCAATCGCTATCGAGGCTGGTCTGCGCTTCGCTATCCGCGAGGGTGGCCATACCGTTGGTGCTGGCCGTGTAACTGAGATTGATGGCTGATACCTGATTTCAGGACACTAAAGTAAAATTATTTCCTTAATGTAAGGGCGGCTAAGTTAGTCGCCCTTATAATTAAGGTTTAGGTACTATTTATATTGACAAAAACATTATAGAAACGATATAATGAGAAGCGGTGTGCTTCTAAGTATAAGTACCCCTGATGCGATGACGTGGTAGATGGCTTGACACGATATACAAGGCGTGATTAAGGGAACTACTACGGAGAAATGTTTGGGCCTGGAGCCCGGACGAGAAGGAGGAAAATTAATTGTCTAAGCAGCAGAAAATCAGAATCCGTTTGAAGGCTTATGATCACAAAGCATTGGACCAGAGCGCAGTCAAGATTGTTGAGACTGCCAAGAGGACCGGCGCTAGTGTATCTGGCCCTATTCCGCTCCCTACAGAGAAGCAGATATATACTATTCTGCGTTCCCCACATGTAAATAAGGACTCTCGTGAGCAGTTTGAAATGAGAACTCACAAGCGCCTTATCGATGTGCTGGATCCAACTTCCAAGACTGTAGATGCACTCACTCGTCTTGAGTTGCCAGCAGGTGTGGATATTGAACTTAAATTGTAATAGGAGGTGGAATAATGGCTAAAGCAATTTTAGGTAGAAAGCTGGGCATGACTCAGATCTTTACTGAAGAAGGTCAGGTCGTTCCAGTAACAGTTGTTGAATCTGGCAGCAATGTTGTTGTTCAGAACAAGACTGTTGAGAATGATGGTTATAATGCAATTCAGATTGGCTTCGGCGCAATCAAGGACTCCAAGGTAACTAAGCCTATGAAGGGCCATTTCGCAAAGGCTGGCGTTGCTCCAGTCAAGTATATCCGCGAGATGCGTTTGGAGAATGCTTCTGAATATAATGTTGGTGATTCCATCAGCGTTGACATATTTTCCGCCGGAGAATTAGTTGATGTGACCGGTACCTCCAAGGGCAAGGGTTTTGCCGGTGGTATCAAGCGTCATAACTTTGCTCGTGGACCAATGGGACATGGTTCCAAGTCTCATCGTGAGCCTGGTTCTACAGGCGCGATGATCAGTGGTCACGGTGGCCGCGTATTGAAGGGCAAGAAGCTGCCAGGTCATATGGGCAGCGAGAAGGTTACTGTACAGCGTCTTACTGTTGTAAGAGTTGATGCTGACCGCAGCCTGCTCCTCATTAAGGGCGCGATTCCTGGTCCTAAGAAGGGCCTCGTAATTGTCAAGAGCACCGTTAAGCCGGGCAAAAACTAATTCGGAAGGAGGATTAAGTAATAATGCCTACAGTAGCAGTTTATGACATCGCAAACCAGCAGGTTGGCGATATCGAATTAAATGAAAATATTTTTGGCGTAGAAGTGAATGCAGGCCTCCTGCACCAGGTTGTAGTAATGCAGCTTGCATCCCAGCGTCTTGGCAATCATGCAACCAAGACCCGTGGCCTGGTAAGAGGCGGCGGCCGTAAGCCTTGGAAACAGAAGGGCACTGGCCGTGCACGCAGTGGTTCCACTCGTTCCCCAATCTGGGTGGGTGGCGGTACCGTATTTGGTCCATCTCCACGCTCCTACTCCTTCAGCATGCCTCGTAAGCAGCGTCGCCTTGCTCTCAAGTGCGCACTGTCTGACAAGGTTGCCAACGGTGAGTTGGTAGTATTGGACAGCATTGATTTTGCAGCTCCTAAGACCAAGGCAGTTGTTGAAATGCTGAACAAGTTTGAGATTGAGAAGAAGGCTCTCATCATTACTGCAGATTATGCTGAGAATGTTGACAAGTCTTCCCGCAATATCCCTGGTGTTAAGACCATTAACACTATTGGCCTGAATGTATTTGACATCCTGAATGCTGACAAGCTGTTTGTTACTAAGGATGCTATTGCTCGTATTGAGGAGGTATATGCATAATGGAAGCACGCGACATCATTATCCGTCCTCTGATTACTGAAAAGAGCACTACTCTCATGGCTGAGGGCAAATATGTATTCGAGGTAGCCAAGGCTGCCAATAAAATTGAGATTGCCAAGGCAGTCTCCGAAATCTTCAAGGTTAAGGTGGCAAGTGTCAATACCATTAATGTTGAAGGTAAAGTAAAGCGCATGGGCCGCTCCGTCGGCAAGCGCTCTGACTACAAGAAAGCAATCGTGAAGCTCGCTGCTGGTGAGACTATCGAATTCTTTGAAGCTTGATAGGGAAAAGGAGGTTAATTAAGTGGCAATAAAGAGTTTTAAACCATATTCCGCAGGTAGGCGTTTCATGACCGTAGCGTCTTTTGATGAGATAACTACTGATAAGCCTGAAAAATCCCTCGTTGAGCGCATCAAGAAGAATGGTGGCCGCAATCAGCAGGGTAGATTGACCGTTCGTCATCAGGGCGGCGGCCATAAGCGTTTGTATCGTATCATTGACTTCAAGCGCAACAAGGATGGTATTCCAGCCAAGGTTGCTACCATTGAATATGATCCAAACCGCAGTGCACGCATTGCACTTTTGAACTATGCAGACGGTGAGAAGCGTTATATCATCGCTCCTAACGGTCTGAAGGTTGGCGACCAGGTTATGTCCGGCCCAGAGGCTGACATCAAGCCAGGCAACGCTCTTCCACTGAAGAACATCCCAGTTGGTACCATGATCCACAATGTTGAGTTGAAGATCGGTGCTGGTGCTCAGCTGGTTCGCTCCGCTGGTGCTTATGCACAGCTTATGGCTATCGAGGGTGACTATGCTACTCTCCGTATGCCGTCCGGTGAAATGCGCAAGGTACATGTAAACTGCCGTGCAACTATTGGTGTAGTTGGCAATGCCGAGCACATGAACATCACTATTGGTAAAGCAGGCCGTTCCCGTTGGCTGGGCAAGCGTCCAGAGAACCGCGGCGTTGCGATGAACCCTAATGACCATCCGCATGGCGGTGGTGAGGGTCGTTCCCCAGTTGGCCGCAAGCATCCTGTTACTAAATGGGGCAAGTGCGCTATGGGTGCTAAGACCCGTCGTAAGAAGGCTTCTGATAAGTTGATTATCAAAGGCCGTACCAAATAAGTGATAATCACCGGAAGGAGGATATAAATTGTCAAGATCTGTTAAAAAGGGACCTTATGTTCATGAAAGCTTAACTAAGAAGATTGATGCCCTGAATGAAGCCAGCGATAAGAAGGTCATCAAGACCTGGTCCAGAAGCTCCACTATTCTGCCTGATTTTGTCGGCCACACTATTGCAGTGCACGATGGTCGCAAGCATGTTCCTGTTTATGTGACTGAGGACATGGTAGGGCACAAGCTTGGTGAGTTTGCACCAACCCGTACTTTTAAGGGTCATGCCGGTGAAGAGAGAAAGACCGGTCTTAGATAAGTCATTTGAAAGGAGGATTCCTCTGTGGAAACAAAAGCAGTAGCTAAAAATGTTCGCATTGCACCTCGCAAGGTTCGTGTAGTCATGAATTTGATTCGCGGCAAGAAAGTTGCAGATGCATTTGCGATTTTAAAGTTCACTCCGAAAGTTGGCAGTGAAGCTATATATAAGGTTCTCAAGTCTGCAGTAGCAAACGCTGAGAACAATTTCGACATGAATGTTGATAACCTCTGTGTATCTTCTTGTTTTGTAGATGAGGGACCAACCATGAAGCGTATTCATCCGCGCTCCCGTGGCCAGGCGTTCAAGATTTTGAAGCGTACTTCCCACATCACTGTAGTAGTAGAAGAAAACTAATAAAGGAGGGTATTAACTTTGGGTCAGAAAGTAAATCCGCATGGTATAAGACTTGGTATCGTAAAGACTTGGGATGCCAAGTGGTTTGCCGATAAAGATTTTGCAGCAAATCTGCATGAAGATATTAAAATTCGTGAGCATTTGCAGAATACTCTGCAGAGTGCCGGTGTTTCCAGGATTGAGACTGAGCGTTCCAAGAATCGTCTGAAGCTGACTATCCATACTGCAAAGCCAGGCATGGTAATCGGCCGCGGTGGTTCCGGAATCGAGCAGGTCAAGGCTGGACTGAAGAAGCTCACAACCTGCAATGTTGACATCAATATTGCAGAGATTAAGCAGCCGGATATGGATGCAACCCTGGTGGCTAAGAACATTGCTGAATCTCTGGAGCGTCGTATCGCTTTCCGCCGTGCTATGAAGCAGGCTGTTGGCCGTACTATGCGTCTGGGCGCTAAGGGTATCAAGGTTATGGTAAGCGGTCGTCTCGGCGGCGCAGAAATCGCCCGCAGCGAGTCTTATCGTGAAGGTTCCATTCCTCTGCATACTTTGAGAGCAGACATTGACTATGGTACTTACGAGGCAGCTACTACCTATGGTCGTATTGGCGTTAAAGTTTGGATCTTCAAGGGTGAGGTCCTTCCTGAGAAGAAGCAGCGTACTGCTGCTGTTGAAGGGAGCGAAGCTTAATGTTATTACCAAAGAGAGTTAAATATCGCAAGCAGTTCCGTGGTCGCATGAAGGGTAAGGCACAGCGCGGCAACAAGGTTTCCCACGGCGATTTCGGCCTGGTAGCCCTGGAGCCGGCATGGATTACCAACCGTCAGATTGAGGCAGCCCGTATTGCAATGACCCGTTACATCAAGCGCGGTGGTCAGGTTTGGATCAAGATCTTCCCTGATAAGCCTGTAACTGCCAAGCCTGCTGAGACCCGCATGGGTTCCGGTAAAGGCTCACCTGAGTATTGGGTAGCAGTAGTAAAGCCTGGTCGCGTTCTCTTCGAGATGGATGGCGTGACCAAGGAAGTTGCAGCTGAGGCAATGCGCCTGGCAGCTCACAAGCTTCCAATCAAGTGCAAGTTTGTAACTCGCGAAGAGACTGAAAAGGCAGAGGGCGGTGAAGTAAATGAAGGTTAATGAGATTAGGGATTTGAGCGCTGAGGAACTTAACCAGAAACTTGCTTCTCTTAAAGAGGAGTTATTCAACCTCCGTTTTCAGCTGGCTACCGGTCAGCTTGATAACCCAATGCGTATCAAGGAAGTAAAAAAGACTATTGCCCGCATTAAGACTATACAGACTGAGCAGGCTGAGGCTTGATTTTGAAATTTATTGATATGCATAGGAAGGAGGCTCCTTTATGAGCGAGAGAAATGAACGCAAGACTAAAGTTGGTAAGGTAGTAAGCGACAAGATGGACAAGACTGTTGTTGTAGCAGTTGAGGATATCGAGCAGCACGCACTTTACAAGAAGGCCGTTAAGAAGACTGTAAAGTTCAAGGCCCATGATGAGAATAACGAGGCTCATGTTGGCGATATTGTTTCCCTGATGGAAACCCGCCCACTGTCCAAGGATAAGCGTTGGAGAGTTGTAGAGATCGTTGAGAAAGCAAGATAATTTCCCGTTGGAAATTGTGGTTGAGGAGGTTAACTGATGATTCAGCAACAGACTTTACTCAATGTTGGCGACAACACCGGTGCTAAGGAAATCATGTGCATCCGTGTATTGGGCGGCTCTTATCGCAAGTATGCCAACATTGGTGATATAATTGTGGCTGCAGTAAAATCTGCATCCCCTGGCGGTGTCGTAAAGAAGGGTGACGTAGTCAAGGCCGTTGTAGTTCGCAGCAAGAAGGGCCTGCGTCGTAATGACGGTTCCTACATTCGCTTTGATGAGAATGCAGCCGTTATTATCAAAGAGGATAAGAATCCTAGAGGAACCCGTATTTTTGGACCAGTAGCAAGAGAGCTTCGTGAGAAAGACTTCATGAAGATCGTGTCTCTGGCTCCAGAAGTTCTTTAATGTTAGGAGGTGCGACTTTGTCACTTACAAAACTGCATGTAAAGAAGGGCGATACTGTAAAAGTGTTGTCCGGTAAAGATAAAGGCCAGCAGGGCAAGGTAATCCAGGCTCTGCCTAAGAAGGGTAAGGTTGTAGTAGAGGGCGTCAATAAGATTAAGCGTCACACTAAACCAAACCAGAACGCTCCTCAGGGCGGCATTCTGGTAAAGGAAGCTCCGATGTTTGCATCCAAGGTTATGCTGGTTTGCCCGGCTTGCGGCAAAGCTACCCGTGTTGCACACAAGGAAGTAAATGGTAAGAATGTCCGTGCCTGCAAGAAGTGCGGCGAAGTTATCGACCAGACCAAATAAGAGAAGAAAGGAGGATATCTAGTTGGATAGATTACAGGAAAAGTACATCAATGAGGTTGTTCCTGCTATGACTGAGAAGTTCGGTTATAAGAATGTTATGGAGCTCCCTAAGATTTCAAAGATTATCATTAACATGGGTGTTGGTGAGGCCGTAGGCAATCCTAAGGCTTTGGACGCTGCTGTTAGCGACTTGATCATTATTACCGGTCAGAAGCCAATCCTTACCAGAGCAAAGAAGTCTCTGGCAGCCTGGAAGCTTCGTCAGGGCATGCCGATCGGCACCAAGGTTACCCTTCGTGGCGTTCGCATGTATCAGTTCCTGGATAAGTTCATGAATGTTGCGCTGCCGCGTGTTCGTGACTTCCGTGGTATCAGTGCCAATTCCTTTGACGGCCGCGGCAATTATGCAATCGGCTTGAAGGAACAGCTCATTTTCCCTGAAATTGAGTATGATAAGATTGATAAGCTTCGCGGTATGAACATTGTTGTTGTTACTACTGCCAAGACCGATGAGGAAGCCAGAGAGCTCTTGAAGCTCATGGGCATGCCTTTCAAAGCATAAGGATAGGGGGTACTGACTGTGGCCAAGAAGGCAATGATTGAAAAATGGAGCAAGGAGCCAAAATTCCCTGTTCGCAGCTATAACAGATGTAAGATTTGCGGTCGTCCGCACGGCTATATCAGAAAGTTCGATATGTGCCGTATTTGTTTCAGAGAGCAGAGCTACAAGGGTGCCATTCCTGGCGTAACCAAGGCTAGCTGGTAAGCATTTTAAGGCGAAAATGAAAGGAGGATATCGGTTTACATGGTAATGACTGATCCTATTGCAGATATGTTGACTCGTTTGCGCAACGCAAACTCAGTTTATCACGAAAAAGTTGAAATTCCTGGTTCTAAGATTAAGAAGGCTATCGCTTCCGTATTGAAGGAAGAGGGCTTCATCAAAGACTTCACTGTCACTGAGGACGGCAAGCAGGGTGTAATCACTGTTTCCCTGAAGTATGGTCCTAATCGTGAGAAGGTAATTACTGGTATTAAGCGTATTTCCAAGCCTGGTCTGCGTCAGTACGCAAAGGCAACTGAGGTACCTAAGGTTCTCGGTGGCTTGGGTGTCGCCATCATTTCCACTTCCCATGGAATCATGAGCGACAAGAATGCTCGCAAGGCTGGTCTCGGCGGCGAGGTTGTAGCATACGTTTGGTAATTATTAGAAGTCAGGAGGTGTACTAATGTCAAGAATTGGTAGAGCACCTATCACTGTCCCAGCCGGCGTTACCGTCAAGGTTGAGGATGGCAATAAGGTGACTGTAAAAGGTCCTAAGGGCGAATTAGTTCGCACTATTCACCAGGATATGAAGATTAATGTGGAGGACAGCACTATTACTGTAGAGCGTCCTTCTGATAATAAAGATCACAGAGCCCTGCACGGTCTGAGCCGCACCCTGATCAACAATATGGTCGTTGGTGTAAGCGAAGGCTATACAAAGACTCTTGAGATCAACGGTGTTGGTTACAGAGCTGCTGTAAAGGGCAAAAACCTTGAGCTGTCTTTGGGCTTTTCTCACCCGGTTGTCGTTGAGCCGCCTGCAGGCATCAAGTTTGAGTGCCCTGCTGCTACCAAGATTGTAGTAAGCGGTATTGACAAGGAAGCTGTTGGCGCTATCTCCGCAAAGATTCGCGACTACAGGAAGCCTGAGCCGTACAAGGGCAAGGGTATTAAGTACGAAGGTGAGTTTGTTCGTCGCAAGGTTGGTAAAGCCGGTGCGAAGGGCAAGAAATAATCAGCAGAAAGGAGTAACCGACAGTGTTTGTTAAGGAAGATAAAAATAAGGCTCGTCAGAAGCGTCACCTGCGTGTACGCAACCATATTTCCGGCACTGCTGAGAGACCACGCCTTAATGTATTCCGTAGCTTGAGCAACATTTATGCACAGGTTATTGATGATGTTAACGGTGTTACTCTCGTATCTGCCAGCACAAAGGATAAGGATTTCCAGAACTATGGCGGTAATGTAGAGGCTGCAAAGGCAGTTGGCGAAGCAATTGCTAAGCGCACCCTGGAAAAGGGCATTACTGAGGTAGTATTCGACCGTGGTGGTTATGTATATCATGGCCGTGTTGCAGCACTTGCTGAGGCAGCTCGTGAAGCAGGCCTGAAATTCTAAAATTTGTAAAAGGAGGTACATTAATGGCTAGAATTGACAACGAGACTCCTGAATTCCAGGAAAAAGTTGTGTATATCAATAGAGTTGCTAAGGTTGTTAAGGGCGGCCGCCGCTTCTCCTTCAGCGCATTGGTTGTTGTAGGTAACGAGAAGGGTCAGGTTGGTGCAGGTCTGGGTAAGGCTGCAGAAGTGCCTGAGGCAATTCGCAAGGGCGTCGAGGATGCCAAGAAGAATTTAATTGATGTTTCCCTGAAGGGTACTACCATTCCTCATGAAATGGTTGGTATCTTCGGTGCAGGCCGTGTGCTCATGAAGCCAGCTGCAAAAGGTACCGGTGTTATCGCTGGTGGCCCAGCTCGTGCGGTTCTTGAGCTTGCAGGTATTAAGGATATCCTGACTAAGTCTTTGGGTTCCTCTAATCCTAACAACATGGTTCGTGCAACCTTAAAGGGTCTTCAGCAGCTCAAGCAGGCTGAGAAGGTTGCTGAGCTTCGCGGTAAGACTGTACAGGAACTTTTGGGTTAAGGAGGATTTGAAAATGGCTAAATTGAAGATTACTCTGACCAGAAGCCTGATTGGCAGATCCGCTACGCAGCGTGCTACTATTAAAGCATTGGGTCTTAGAAAGTTGAATTCCTCAGTTGAGCTTCCAGATAATGAGTCCGTTCGCGGACAGCTCCACAAAGTAGAGCATCTCATTACTGTTGAAGAGCAGGCTTGAGTTCAGGGAGGTGCAATAGACAGATGAAATTAAATGAATTATCTCCGGCTCCTGGTTCCCGCAAGGTTCGTTTCCGTGTAGGACGCGGCTTGGGTTCCGGCAATGGCAAGACCTCCGGTAAGGGTCAGAAGGGTCAGAAGTCTCGTGCTGGCGGCGGCGTTCGTACCGGTTTTGAAGGCGGTCAGATGCCTTTATACCGCAGACTGCCAAAACGCGGTTTCAAGAATGTTTTTGCTGATGTGTATGCAGAGGTGAATGTTGAGACCCTGAATCGTTTCGAGGATGGCACTACCGTTGATGCAGTAGCATTGATCGAGGCTGGTGTTCTGAAGAACATTCGTGATGGTATCCGTATTCTCGGCAACGGCGAGCTCACCAAGAAGCTGACCGTTGTTGCAAATGGCTTTACCAAATCTGCTGAGGCGAAGATTACTGCAGCAGGCGGCAAAATTGAGGTGATCTGATTTGGTTTCAGCCCTCTCAAATATCGTTAAGATTCCGGAGCTGAGGTCAAAGATTATCTTTACTCTGGTCATGTTCGCCGTATTCAGAATGGGTACTCATATTCCTGTTCCTGGCGTTGACCCATCGGCTATAGAAAGGCTCTTTAACAGCGGAACTCTTTTCGGTTTGTTGGATTTGTTCTCTGGTGGTGCTTTGAGCAAATTTTCGGTTTTTGCAATGAGCATAACCCCTTACATAAACGCGTCCATCATTATCCAGCTGTTGAATGTAGTAATACCGACACTGGAGCAGTGGTCAAAGGAAGGCGAAGAGGGGCACAAGAAAACCACCAAGGTCACGCGTTACTTCACGGTAGCGCTGGCGTTCATCCAGGCAATGGGCATGTCCATTGGCTTGAAGGAGGCCGTATTGAATCCGGGACCGGCATCGACGCTGATTATTGCAGTCACGCTGACGGCTGGTACGGTATTTCTCATGTGGGTCGGTGAGCAGATTACTGCCAACGGCGTGGGAAATGGTATTTCCCTAATCATTTTTGCAGGTATCGTGGCGGCACTGCCGGCCAATATCGGCAAGATTTATCATTATCTGCAGGCAGGAACCATTTCTTATATCAATGTGTTCTTCTTTGCAGCGATTGCGGTTGCCATGATTGTTTTTGTTATTGCAATCCATACGGCATACCGCAGAGTTCCAATCGCGTATGCGAAAAGGGTTGTTGGTCAAAAACAGTTTGGCGGACAGTCCAGCTTTATCCCGCTGAAGGTAAACCATGCGGGAGTTATTCCAATAATCTTTGCGTCATCCGTGCTGATGTTTCCAGTAACTATTGCCCAGTTTATTGATATCCCCTGGGTAAAGGATTTTGCCGGGTATTTTGCGTGGGGCACGCCGCTGCACTCAACAGTGTATGCGCTGCTGATTATCTTCTTCACGTATTTTTACACCGCGGTTACTGTAAAGATATCGGATATGGCAGAGAATCTGAAAAAATACGGTGGGTTTATCCCGGGCATTCGTCCGGGAGAGCCTACTGCAGAATATTTAGATCATGTCATGACTCGTATCACCCTTGCAGGGGCGTTTTTCCTTGCATTCGTCGCTATTCTGCCTACTGTTGTGGCTGGTGTTACTCATCTTGAGGGCGTCAACTTTGGTGGGACTGCGCTGCTGATTGTTGTAGGCGTTGGCCTGGATACCATGAAGCAGATTGAATCCATGGTAGTGATGCGACATTACGAAGGATTCATGAAGTAAGGAGGAAATAATGAATATTCTTTTGATGGGCCCTCCTGGTGCCGGCAAAGGCACTCAGGCAGCCAATATCGTTAAGAAGTTCGCAATCCCACATATTTCCACTGGCGACATGTTCCGTGCCGCTATTAAGGAAGGTACCGAGCTGGGAAAAAAGGCGAAGGCATGTATTGATGCCGGAAACCTGGTCCCGGACGAGATTACTGTGGGAATCGTCAGGGAGCGTCTTGCTCAGGACGATTGTAAAAAGGGCTTTATTCTGGATGGCTTTCCTCGTACCGTTGAACAGGCAGACGCTCTCAGCAGTATTCTTGCTGAATTGGGGTTGAGTCTGGACAGCGTTATCAATGTAAATGTTCCGTCCGCCGATTTGGTGGAAAGAGCAGTAGGACGCAGAATCTGCCGCAGCTGCGGTGCTACCTATCATGTACAGTTCAAGCCTTCCAAGGCTGAAGGAAAGTGTGATGAGTGTGCCGGCGAGCTTTATCAGCGCGCAGATGACACCGAGGAAACCATGAAGAATCGGTTGTCGGTATACGAGGCACAGACAAAGCCATTAATCGATTATTACCAGAAGGCTGGTCTTTATGTAGAGATTGATGGTCGTCAGGCAATTGACAAGGTTTTTGCGAACATTGTTGAAACCCTGAAGTAAAAGGAGTCATTATGTCTAAGCAAGATGTAATTGAAGTTGAAGGTAAGGTTCTGGAGGCATTGCCGAATGCGATGTTCCAGGTAGAGTTGGAAAATGGCCATGTAGTTCTGGCCCATGTTTCCGGTAAGATTCGCATGAATTTCATCCGCATCCTGCCGGGGGACAAGGTAACCATTGAACTTACGCCGTATGATCTGACTCGTGGCCGCATCACCTATCGTTTTAAATAGTCAAAACAAGGCTTTTGGCAGTATCATGAAAGGGGCATAACGCAATGAAAGTTAAACCGTCGGTTAAACCTATTTGTGAAAAGTGCAAGGTTATTAAGCGTAAGGGTCGCGTAATGGTTATTTGCGAAAACCCAAAACATAAACAGAGACAAGGATAATTTTAGAAGGAGGTGCTTGATGTATGGCACGTATTGCCGGTGTAGATTTGCCACGTGATAAGAGAATTGAGATTGCATTGACATATATCTATGGTATTGGTCTGACAACATCTCAGAAATTGCTGAAGGAGACTGGTGTAAACCCAGATACTCGTACTCGTGATTTGACTGAGGATGAGGTTGTAAGGCTTCGTGATATCATTGATAAGCAGGTTATCGTAGAAGGTGACCTTCGTCGTGAGCAGTCCCTTAATATTAAGCGACTCGTTGAGATCGGCTGCTATCGTGGTCGCCGTCATCGTATGGGTCTGCCAGTTCGTGGACAGAATACTAAGAATAACGCTCGTACTCGCAAGGGTCCTAAAAAGGCTGTTGCCGGTAAGAAAAAGTAAGGGAGGGCTAAAGAGTGGCAGTTAAGAGGTCTGTTCGTCCTAAGAAAAAGGACCGTAAAAATATTGAATTCGGTGTTGCTCATATCAGCTCCACCTTTAATAATACTATCGTTACTTTGACTGATAAGAACGGTAATGCACTTTCCTGGGCAAGCGCAGGCGGACTTGGTTTCCGTGGCTCCAGAAAGAGCACTCCATTTGCAGCTCAGATGGCAGCAGAGGTTGCTGCAAAGGCTGCTATGGAGCATGGCTTGAAGCAGGTTGATGTCTACGTTAAGGGTCCTGGTGCCGGCCGTGAGGCAGCAATCCGTTCCCTGCAGGCAACTGGTCTTGAGGTTAGCATGATTAAGGATGTTACCCCAATTCCTCATAATGGTTGCCGTCCGCCAAAGCGTAGAAGAGTTTAATGGAGGTGCAAATAAATGGCAATTGATAGAGTACCAGCACTGAAGAGATGCCGTTCTCTCGGTATTGAGCCAGGCGTTGTAGGTCTTGGCAAGAGTTCCAAGCGTCAGCCTCGCCGCACCCGTGGCAAGGTAAGCGAGTATGGAATTCAGTTGAAGGAAAAGCAGAAGGCAAAGTTCATCTACGGTGTGCTGGAGAAGCAGTTCCGCGCTTACTATGCCAAGGCAAAGAAAATGCCGGGCATCACCGGTGAGAACCTGATCAGCCTTTTGGAAAGAAGACTGGACAATGTAGTGTTCCGTCTTGGTATTGCTGCAACCCGCAAGCAGGCACGCCAGATTGTCCGTCATGGTCATATTACCGTGAACGGCAAGCGCATGGACATTCCGTCTGCACTTGTTAATGTAAATGATGTTATTGCAGTAGCTGAGAAGAGCCGTTCCAACGACTTCTTCAAGGCGCAGGCTGAGTCCAACAATGCACTCAGCACTCCAGCTTGGATTACCGCTGGCACTGACAGCTTCAGCGGTACTGTAACTCGTTTCCCTGTCAGTGAGGATTTTGATATTCCTGTTGACAGCCAGGCTATTGTCGAGTTGTACTCCAAATAATAAATTCTGTGTATTTTTTGCATTCGTTATCGGATATGTACATAGATGCATTGATTTATTGAGGAGGGCAATTCCACATGATCGAAATCGCAACACCTAAGATTGAGATACAGGAAAATGATGAGGATCTTTGCTATGGGAAGTTCGTCTGCGAGCCTATGACCCGCGGCTACGGCATTACCATTGGCAACAGTATGCGCCGCATACTGTTGTCCTCTATTCAAGGTGCAGCTATCACCTCCGTAAAAATTGATGGTGTACTGCATGAGTTCTCCACAGTTCCTGGAGTTCGGGATGATGTGACCAACATCATCCTGCACTTAAAGGAGCTCTGCCTCAAGATGTATTGTGATGAGCCGAAAGTCATTCGCATTGAAGCAGAAGGTGAGCAGGAAGTAACAGCAGCGGATATTATTCATGATGCTGATATTGAAATCCTCAATCCTGAGCTGCATATTGCGACAATCAATGAGGCGGGTTCCTTGAAGATAGAAATGGTTGTTGAGCATGGCCTTGGCTATGTTCCTGCCGAAAAGAAAAAAGCTCAGGATGATACCATCGGTGTTGTTCTGGTTGATTCTATCTTCTCACCGATTCGTCGAGTAAATTACAAGGTTGAGGATATTCGTGTCGGTGATGCTACTGACTACGACAGGCTGACTTTGGAGGTCTGGACTGATGGGTCCATTCAGCCGGAAGAGGCTGTCAGCAAAGCAGCCGCAATTCTGATTGGCCGTTTGAAGCTGTTCCAGAACCTGACAGTAGTTCCTGAAATCGAACTGACTGTAGAGGTCGCAGCGGAGGCAAGCAGTGATACTGTTGTCAGCAATCCGGAATTGGATTCTGTTTTGGCAACCAAGGTAGAGGATATGGATTTGACGGTTCGTTCCTACAATTGCTTGATGCGGGCAGAGATTAAGACTGTTGGTGACCTGGTAAGCAAGACTGAGGAGGAGATTATGAAGGTTCGTAATCTTGGCACCAAGTCTTTGGATGAGGTTAAAGACAAGCTGAAGTCTATGGGATTATCCTTAAAGGAAAGTGATGCTTCTGCATTGGGAGCTTTTCCTGAAGACGATTCGGAAGCTTGAGTAACATTATTTTTTTGATACAAGGAAAGAGGGAAATAAATGGCTTATAGAAAGTTAGGTCGTGATTCTAGTGCTCGTAAGGCACTGTTCAAGAGCATTCTGACTTCCTTCTTCAAGCATGAGCGTATTGAGACTACCGAGGCTAAGGCTAAGGAGCTTAGCGGCCTTGCAGAGCAGTTGATCACTCTCGCTAAGCGCGGTGATTTGGCAGCCCGTCGTCAGGCTATTGCTCAGCTTGCTGATGAGGATGTAGTTAGAAAGCTGTTTTCTGAGATTGTTGAGTACGACTCTGTGAAGAACCGTCAGGGCGGCTATACTCGTATCATGAAGCTGGGCGTTCGCCGCGGCGATGCAGCTCCAATGGTTATCGTTGAGCTGGTAAAATAAGCGCACGAGACCATTTCTGATTGAGTTAGCTTAATAATCATAGTATAATAAAGCTGTTGCTTCTTTGTGAGGCAGCAGCTTTTATTTTTGTATTTATAAGGAGTGTTCAATGGCTTTTATAGAATGTAGAAATTTATCCCATACCTACAATGCGGGCATGGAAAACCCCTATAAGGCATTGGATGATATCAATATAAAGATTGAGCAGGGAGAATTTGTTGCAATTCTGGGGACAAACGGTTCCGGTAAATCAACGCTGGCCAAGCATTTCAATTCGTTGCTCCAGCCTACAGAGGGCATCTGCCTGGTGGATGGCATGGATACGGCCAGAGAGGAAAACCTCTGGGATATCCGCAGGCGTGTGGGTATGGTATTCCAGAATCCGGACAATCAGATCATTGCTGCCATAGTGGAGGATGATATAGGCTTCGGGCCGGAAAACATCGGCATGGATCCGCATGAAATCAGGCGGCGGGTGACAGCAGCTCTCAAGGCAGTCAATATGGAGGAATTCAGGCATTTTGCGCCTCATCTCCTCAGCGGCGGCCAGAAGCAGCGGGTGGCAATTGCCGGAGCACTGGCGATGGATACGGAGTGCCTGGTCCTGGATGAGCCGACGGCGATGCTGGACCCCGTGGGAAGACAGGAAGTAATGGATACAGTCAGCAAGCTGAACCGTGAGAAACAGATTACTGTTATCAATATTACCCATTTTATGGAGGAGGCGGCTCTTTCGGACAGGGTGCTTGTCATGAAGCAGGGCAGGATTCTCAGGGAAGGCACGCCGGAGGAAATCTTTCAGGATATCAGGGGCATGAAGGAGCTGGGGCTGGATGTGCCGGTGGCCGCCGAGCTGGCATATCGTCTGGAGCAAAGAGGTATAAAGCTGGGAAAAGCCATTATAAACAGGGAGGCATTGGTGAAGGAATTATGTCAATTGAAATAAAGAATATCTCATATATTTATATGCCCAAAACTCCCTATGAAAGAGTGGCCTTGCAGGATGTAAGCATAGATATTCCTGAGGGAAAAA
>JAQUZO010000052.1 GCA_028691285.1 Anaerovibrio sp.
GTATATGGAATTTTTCGCTTCTGTTGTCGACACACTAAAGGTTCTAGCTATGGCAATCGGTGCATGGGATATTGTAAACCTGCTGGAAAGTTACGGGGCGAATAGCCCGGCTTCCAATGCTCATGTGTGGTAAAGCAACACCATTTAATGAAAGACAGCTACCTATTATTCCGCTTATAAAAGCATCTATTTTGTCAAATAGTTATAATCGCATTTTTGACATTGTGACAAAGCATTTTCATTATCTTCCTTGTGATATGCGCCAGACCACATACAAATTGTTTGAAGTATCGGAACAACAGAATGTCCTTTTTCCGTTAGGCAATATTCAACACGGGGAGGAATTTCATTGAATTGTTCTCTCTTTACAATATCGTCAGCAATCAATTCTTTGAGAGTGGAAGCTAATACGGCATCTGTAATATTTGCCATTTCTTTACGGAGAGAACTATACCGTAATGTGCCCTTTTCGGCTAAAACGCAGATTATCCTTGACTTCCATTTACCGCCAAAAACAGTTAATCCATACTCCAAAGGGCATCGAATATCTTTTTCTAATTTTGCTTGATACATTATTACCACCTCTTTCTATGCTTTTATTATACCGAGCATGTTTTCATATTTAAAGTTACTATGAAATTTATTAGTGACTTATAAATTTGCTTATATCTTCTCACGCAGAAGTCATAAGTCTATAATAAAGACAAGCTCAAAAGACGAGCAAAACAAAATGGAGGTAAACAACAATGAATGTAAAAGCGTATTTGGAAATCACAATGAAAATTGACGAGGTAAACCGCCCGGCGGCTGCAAAGGTTTACAATGATTACCGCCAGCCGTTCCTTGATACGATTGAGGGGGCTTTGACAAAAAATCTGCTTGTCCGTGATGAAGATGTACAGGTGCTCCATGGCTTTGACAGCACAGAACACGCACAGGCATATCTTTCAAGCCCTATGTTTAAGAATGATGTATTTGTAGGTCTGAAACCGCTTTGGAGTGCAGGCCCCGAAGTGAAAATTTATACTGTTGCTTAACAAAACAGCGTATATCATCCACACGAAACAGCAAAGTCAGCCGAACCAGTCAACGGTCAAGATGAATGAGCTTCGCCCGCCGTTGACAACCTCGCCCGTCTTTGCAATAGGGTAATCAAGGGGCGACAGCAAAGAGTGCTGCCGCCTCTTATCATATTCAGAAAGGCGGGAATCCCACAACCGATTTTGAAGCACACAAAGAGCATATTCAGTACACGCATAACGCCTATTGCAAGCTTATCATTCGCCACGCTCCGCAGACGCAATGTCTGCCTGCCAATTCCGGTTTGTAAATGTTCTGCACTGCCATAGCTCTCCGTCATTATATTAAAGCTGCTGGTACAATCAGGTTCTCCTTGTCAAATACCCCCAATTTTTCAGACAGGCAGAGCATGGCACCAGACCCCGCTGCAAAGCAGCTTTATCTGCCACAGAAAAATTACTGCACCTTTTCTTTGCCGATATTCTGTCAGCTCTTCTGAATCTCGCTTACGGTGTAATTCCCCCCCATAAACAGACAGCACCATATCCAGCACCCTAACCTGCGCAGCAGCGCTAAAAAGCCCAGCTCAAATCCGCATTGACGCTCCAGCCCTGCTTTTTGCCTGCCCAGCCCTTGAGCGACAAATCCACAGTCAGTGGGCTCTGTCGACCCGGCCTGCTCTGCCAGCCTACCTCCACCATGCCGCTGCCGCCTCTCAGACTGGGACTCGGTGTGTCCATCCCCTTGTAGGATGCCCTGGCCGTTCCTCCCAGCTCATATTCGTAGGCCGCCCCCCAATAGGCAGTATGGGCAGGACTGTACTCACAGCTGTATCTTGCCCCCACCCTCATCCGGTGAGAGCTGATACTGGCAAAACGATAGGTTTCTCCAGTATTCAAGGTTGCTTCACTGCTTCCCTGATAGGCAAAAAAATATTTGCCGTACACCTCCAGGCTGCGGGCCGCATCCAGCCTGTTTATTTTACCGCCGCCTATATTTACCGCCGCATAATGGGTACTGTTGTCATACGCAGTATAGGCTGCTGCCTTCATATTCTCCGAACCGTAATCCAGACTGAGGCGGCCGCCGCTGATACTGCCCTCATAATAACTGCCGTCGGTCATATCCTGCCGCGCCAGCATACCGATACCGGTATAGCGACCGCTGCCGGAGCCATGCACCCCATCGTCAAGATAGCTGTCATAGCTGCCTGTGCCATAGCTCACCAGCGGACCGAAGGTAAGCCTGCCCCGGCTGTTCTCCAGCGTTCTGGCAACGCCCATGACAATATGCCAGCCCTTCATATCCACATATGAGCCGGTCTGATATTTCATCCCGGCTGCACCTGCTGCCGCAAAGGGCTGTGCCGTGCCAACACCTGTGCTGCCTGCCTGCACCGCCCTGACAATTCCCTGCTCCGCAAGCATATCCATGCCGCCATTGACAAGTGCCATACCGGCAGCCTGAGCTTCTGCCAGTGATTTCGTCTGCTCCTTCAAGGCCGTAGGTGGTGACTTTACCGTTGCCACCAGCGATTTGGCATCACCACTCTTGGCTATGGACAGGGTATAATCTGCCGACACGCCCTCTGACACAGTCAAGGTCCCGTAGCCGGTGTTTGTATCCTTTATCTCACCCGTACCGCTCTTGACCAAAAGATTGACCCTGTCCCCCTTTGCCAAATTTGCATTGCCCTGTATGGTCACTCCTGCCCTGACCGCCGCATTGCTGATGTCGGTATCTCCATTCCCTGTCAGGGTCAGCAGCGTACTGCCATCAGCTGCAGTATTCGGTATAAAAAAGTTGATTTTATTGAAATTAGCGATGTTTCCCGCGGTAAGGTTCTGGGCCTTGACATTCAGCGTATTGCCTGTGGCAGCAGCATTGTCCGAAGCAAGGCTGCTGCCATATATCGTGCCTTCCACCGTACCGCCGGAAAGATTCACCTTGTTATCATGAACTTCAGAGCTGCCATATCTGCTCTTACCTCCATAAACATCCCCAGTCACCCTTCCGCCTGAGATATTTACAGTATTATCCGTAACGCTGCCATTACTAAGTGCGCCATAAACCGTTCCCACTGTGCCGCCGGAAATATTGACCTCATTTTCTTCACACCTGCCATTTCTGCTTTCTCCACCATACACCTCAAATCTTACTATGGCATCTGAGCTGATATTGACCTTGTTTTTTTGAACAAGTACATTGCCGCAAGCTCCGCAAACAATCCCGGCGATGCCGCCAGACATATCTACCCTGTTGTTTCTGGCACTGCCTGTCCCCATAGCATTGTCATAGTCACAATCTCCGCCGCAGGCCTTCCATACTACATAGCCGCCTGAAATCTCTACAGCATTATTTTCCGCATCGCCGCCCTCACTGAACGCTCCTGTCAATCCGTAAACCGAGCCATTTTTCATATTTACGCCATACCCGTTGTTATTGAGCCCACCGGAAAACCAACGCTCATTACTTAACTGCCCATCAATTATCAGCGTATTATCACCATTTTTGAGATGATATATTCCTTTTCTTGCGTATGATGATAACAAGCTTAAATCTGCATCACTGCTGATGACGACCTCTCCCGCCATGCAATCTGCCGGCACACCATATACAGCCGCCCCAGCCAGCACCCCTGCCAGAACCCTTACGGTCAGCTCCCTGTTTTTCATTCTAAAATCCTCCGCCCAAAATAAAATATCTTCTGCCTGTAAATGGATTCCGGCTTATAAATGCTTTGCACGACAATATTTCATTCAGCAGGCTGCCCATAAGCCTGCTTCTGCAAATCAGCAATCTGCGCCAAGTGTTGTCAGGACTATTGCAAGTGCCGGTGCCATGAGATGATAATGTTTTCTATGCACAGCCCGGGATTTACACCGACCATCATTTCCTGACAGCTTCTTTTCCACATAATTTTATTTTAGCAAAATCGTCCCCCCCGCAAGACATTCGTCCTTATATATTCCAAAATACAAAATTCATGCCATCAGCAGCAAAGCCACCCCAACCTGCCTCCACCATGTCGCTGCCCTTTCACCGCATTTTATGCAAAACAAAACCGTACCTCAGCTGTTGGACAGACTATGTGCCACTTGAGACGCAGCTTTATGGGACTTTACAGCAGCCCTTCTTTCAACATATAATGTACATAGAGTTGAACTTTTCTCAAAGGAGGGTTTATTATGAAAAAAATCGTCACCAAAATTGCCCTGTGCACCCTGACGCTGCTGTTCGCCGCCAGCGTCGCTTTTGCCAATATCAGCCGTGATGAAGCCGCCAATATTGTCCGCAGTGAATATCCAGGCGCTCAGATTCTGGAAATCGAATACGATGTGGAGCATGGTGTTGAGGTTTACGAGGTAAAGTTCCGTACCGAAACCATCCGCAAGGGTGAGGTGGAAATCAGCGTCGCAACAGGCGAAATCATTTCCCGGGAAATCAAGACCCACCGATAATTCAATATACGGACACACAAACAGCCCTGCCGGTCAGATACTGCATCCAACCGACAGGGCTATTCTTTTGCTCATTTATCTGTTTTATCAGGAAGGCTCACGCACTGCACCCGGCTGCCTGCGCTGCCAGATACTCCCTGACCATCGCCAAAAACAGCCTGTGGACACTGCGGTCCTCATCCAGCTCCGGATGAAAGGACAGGGCAAGCTGCCTGCCCCAACGGACAGCAACAATACGCCCCTCCACCCTTGCCAGGACCTCCGCCTCCTTAGCCGCAGACACAACATAGGGCGCACGGATAAAGGTCATGGGGATTTTGCCCGCGCCCCGCATGATGCCCCAGGTATGAAAGCTGCCCAGCTGTCGGCCGTAAGCATTGCGCTTTACCTTGATGGGCATAGTTCCCAGATGGCAGGCTTCGTCCTCTGCCAGCTCCTGCGCCAGAAGAATCATCCCTGCACAGGTCGCCAGTACAGGCAGTCCCTCCTCGATACGCTTTTTGAGCACGGCCTGCATTCCACTGTCCTGCAGCAGCTTGCCCTGCACTGTACTTTCTCCACCCGGCAGGATCAGTCCGTCCAGGGATTGCTCTGCATCTGCGGCGCTTCTCAGCTCCACATAATCCGCCCCCAGCTCTGCCAGCACCCTTTCATGCTCAATAAACGCTCCCTGTACTGCCAATACGCCAATTTTCATGCCAGTCACCTCACAGCCTGCATCTGATCCATATATCTGTCAGCCATCATTTGCCCCGCTCTGCCATCAGCAAATTGATTTCTGCTTCATTGATGCCTACCATTGCTTCTCCCAAATCCTCCGAAAGAGCTGCCAGCAGCCCGGCATCCTGATAATTGGTCACTGCCTGCACGATAGCGGCGGCACGCTTGGCGGGATTGCCGGATTTAAAGATGCCGGACCCCACAAATACCCCCTCTGCCCCAAGCTGCATCATCAAGGCAGCATCGGCAGGAGTAGCTACACCCCCGGCAGCAAAATTCACCACAGGCAGGCGGCGGTTATCATGGACATATTTGACCAAATCGTAGGAAGCACCCAGCTTTTTGGCTGCCTCAAAAAGCTCCTCTGCCGGCATGGCTGCCAGTCCGGCAATTTCTCCGTTGATTTTCCGCATGTGCTGAACCGCCTGGATGATATCTCCTGTCCCAGGCTCGCCCTTGGTGCGGATCATGGAGGCTCCTTCGCTGATACGGCGCAAAGCCTCACCTAAATCCTTTGCTCCGCAGACAAAGGGTACTTTGAACTGACGCTTGTCAATATGATAGATATTGTCTGCCGGAGACAAGACCTCGCTTTCGTCAATATAATCAATCTCAATCGCTTCTAAAATCTGGGCCTCGGCAAAATGGCCAATCCGGCACTTTGCCATAACCGGAATGGAAACCGCCTGCTGGATGCCCTTGATCATCGCCGGGTCGCTCATGCGGGAAACGCCTCCCGCCGCACGAATATCCGCAGGAATCCTCTCCAGCGCCATAACGGCACAGGCTCCTGCCGCCTCAGCAATTTTTGCCTGCTCCGGCGTGGTGACATCCATGATGACACCGCCCTTGAGCATCTGCGCCAGCTGCTTATTCAGTTCATATCTGCTTTCCCTGTTCTTTTCTTCCATTTCCAAAGCCCTCTTTCCCATCAGCAATTTTCAACGCCCGGGAATATTCTCGAAGCAAATCGCCCCTGCTGCCAACAGCTCCCGGTCTGCTGTAATTATAAACGCCTGCGGCTGCAGAAAAAATATCCAATACAGATATATAATATATGGTCAAAATTATGGTCAGTCCACACAGCGGGCAAAGGCTTCTGCCCCAAGACAGCTTGACACATATTGGGATTTTGTTTACACTTTGATAAGGAAATAAGAAAGCTTACTATATAAAAGAAAAAGGAGCGTCAAAAATGACAGACCGTATCCGCACCCGATTTGCCCCAAGCCCAACAGGCTATATGCACATTGGCAATCTGCGCACTGCACTCTATGCCTATCTTTTCGCCAAGGCCAGCAATGGTGATTTTCTGCTGCGCATCGAGGACACTGACCAGAAGCGCTTTGTAGCAGACGCCGTGGATTTTATCAACCGCACCCTGGCAGCTGCCCATATCGTACCCAATGAAGGCCCTGATATCGGCGGTGACTGCGGCCCCTATATCCAGAGCCAGCGACTGGATATCTACAAGAAATATGCCGAGGAGCTGATTGCCTCCGGCCATGCATACCGCTGCTTCTGCGGCGATTCCAGCGAGGAACAGCACGAGGCGCAGGAGTCCGGTGACACCAAGGCATTTGGCGGCTACAAGCGCACCTGCCGTGATTTGCCGCAGGAGGTCATTGACCGTTATCTGGCTGAGGACAGGCCTTATGTCATCCGGCAGAAAATGCCGCTGAATGGTGAGACAGTTTTCACCGATGCGGTACACGGCCATATCAGCTTCCAAAATGAGACCCTTGAGGATCAGGTCATCCTGAAGCAGGATGGGATGCCTACCTATAACTTTGCCAATGTCATTGACGACCATCTCATGCACATCACCCATGTCATCCGGGGCACCGAGTTCATTACCTCCACCCCGAAGCATGTACTGCTGTATCAGTTCCTGGGCTGGGAGCCGCCTGCCTTTATCCATCTGCCGCCGGTCATGGGCAAAAATGAGGACGGCTCTGTTTCCAAGCTGTCCAAACGGCATGGTGCCACCGGCTTCAGCCAGCTGGTGGAAATGGGCTATCTGCCGGAGGCCATCACCAATTATGTGGCACTTTTGGGCTGGAGCCCAAAATCCGAACAGGAAATTTTCACCATGGAGGAGCTGATTGCCAGATTCTCTCTGGATGGGCTGAGCAAATCTCCAGCAGTCTTTGACTACAACAAGCTGGACTGGGTAAACGGCGAATACTTCAAGTCCATGAGCGACGAAGATTTTGCGGCTGGTGCCAGGGCCTTTGCAGGCTCCCTGCCGGCTGCGCTGGGTGAGGAGAAGTGGTGCTACCTTGCTGGTCTGCTGCGTACCAGAATCAGCCGCTACAATCAGATTGAGGAGCAGATTGGCTTTTTCACCAGCCTGCCTGATTACAGTCCTGAGCTTTTCATCAACAAGCGCAACAAGGTGACCCCTGAAAAGGCTGCCGAAATCCTGCCGCAGGTCATGGAAATCCTCGACAGCGTGCAGACCTGGACCCCTGAGGGCATTGACGCAGTTCTGCAGCCAGGTGTGGCTGCATCCGGCATCAAAATGGGCACCTTTATGTGGCCTGCCCGCATTGCCCTGTCCGGGCAGAAGGTTACCCCGGGCGGCGTAACTGAAATCCTGTACCTCCTGGGTGCTGAGGAAGCCCGCAGGCGCCTGCAGCTTGGCATGGAAAAGGCCGCAAATTAAATAATTATTTTCTGACATAAAAAATACCGTCCATCCCGAACAACTCAGGAAAGGACGGTATTTTTGTGCAGTTTTTACTCCTCAGCCTTTTCCTCCAGATAAGCCCATCTCTCCATAAGCTGCTCCAGCTCGGCCGATACCTTGACCTCCTCATCGCTCAGCTCCCGGATTTTATCATAATCCGCTGCATACTGGCTCATCTGCAGGTGGACTGCCTTCAGCTCGCCCTCCTTGCTGGCAATGACAGCTTCAATTTCGCTGTATTCCTTTTTTTCAGACATAGTAAGGCCCTTTTTCTTTGGCTTCTCCTGCCTGTAGGCTTTCTTGCCTTCGGCAGCCGAGCTCTGCTTTTTCTCCGCGGCAGAGCTGTCTTCCTGCGCTTCCAGACGCGCCTTATAGTCACTGTAGCCGCCGGAATAAACGCCTATCCTGCCCGCTTCGCCGCGCTCGTAGACAAAAACCTTTTTGGCCATACGGTCAGTGAAGAAACGGTCATGGGAAACAAAAATTATTGCTCCCTGGAAATCCTCAATGAAATTCTCCAGAATTCCCATGGTATCCAAATCCAAATCATTGGTCGGTTCATCCAAAAGCAGCACATTGGGAGCCTCCATCAGCACCCGCAGGAGATACAGGCGGCGCTTCTCGCCGCCGGAAAGTCTGGCAATTTCCGTATACTGCAAATCTGACGGAAACAAGAATTTTTCCATGAGCTGCCCGGCAGACAGCCTGGTGCCATCCGCCATGGTAATATAATGAGCCGCCTCCTGGATATATTCCTTGGCCCGCAGCCTGCCGTCCATCTCCACATTGGTCTGGGCAAAATAGCCGATTTTGACGGTCTGGCCGATATCCACCGTCCCTGCGGACGGCTGCAGCCTGCCGGCAATAAGGTTCAGCAAAGTTGATTTGCCGGTACCGTTGCCGCCAATGATGCCGATACGGTCATTGCGCAGCACGGTATAGGAAAAATCTCTGAGGTAGGTGCGCCCCTCCCAGGCATAGCTGACCTGCTCCAGCTCGATGATTTTCCGCCCCAGGCGGCTGCCTGCCAAGCCTATTTCCACCTGGCTCCGTTCCAAATCAACCTTTTGCTCCTTTACCTGTTCATAGCGCTGGAGACGCGCCTTCTGTTTGGTAGACCGGGCCTGGGCGCCCCGCTGAATCCATGCCAGCTCATTGCGGAGGAAATTCTGCCGCTTGCGCTCACCGGCCTCCTCCCGCTCGATGCGTGCCGCCTTCAGCTCCAAAAATTCGGAATAATTTCCCTGATAGCTGTAGGTTTTGCCCTTGTCAAATTCTAAAATGCCGCTGGCCACCCTGTCCAAAAAATAACGGTCATGGGTAACCATCAAAAGAGCACCCTTCCAGCCCGCCAAATATTCCTCCAGCCAGCCGATGGTCTCGCTGTCGAGATGGTTCGTAGGCTCATCCAGAAGGAGCAGATCGCAGGGCTGGATAAGGGCAGTTGCCAGTGCCAGCCGCTTCTGCTGGCCTGCTGACAGGCTGCCTGCCTTGGCCTCAAAATCAGTGATGCCCAAATGGGACAAAATGCTTTTTGCATCGCTTTCCATCGTCCAGCCATCCAGGCTGTCGATCTGCTCAGAAGCCCTGACCAGCAGCCGCTGCACCTCAGGGGACTCATCCCCCGCCTCTGCCCTTGCCAGGGCTGCTTCATAGGTCCGCAGCGCCTGCATCAGAGGGCTGTCATCCTTAAAGGCTTCCATCAGGACACTGTTTTCTCCGTTGAATTCCTTGTACTGCTCCAAGTAACTGATGCGAAGATTGCGCATGGTGGCCATGCTGCCTGTATCCGCTGTCAGCCTGCCTGCTACCGCGCGGAGAAAGGTGGATTTACCGGTGCCGTTGATGCCGACGATACCAATTTTGTCGCCGTCATTTACATTGAGATTGACCCCGCTGAAAAGAGCCTTTTCTCCATAGCTCTTGCCCAAACCCTCTACTGTCAGAATCATCCTTTTGCCTCCCCGGAGCCTTTGCCGCCTGTCATATCTACAATTTCCTCATGCTCATGCTCCAGAGGCTTCGGCAGCTTTGCCAAAATCCTGGTTATGCGCAGATTGTCCATTTCCTCGACGAAAAAATCCCTGCCGCAGCAGCTTGCTTTCATGCCGATGGTCGGCGGGGACTGCACATTGTTGTACAGCCAGCCTCCGATGGTATCAATATTGTCCGCCTCGATTTCCATTTCCAGAATATCACAGACCTCCTCCAAAAGAAGCTTGGCATCTATAGAATACAGACATTCCGCCCGCTTTTCCGCCAGCGGACGCTCCTGATCGAACTCGTCCTGTATTTCGCCTACGATTTCCTCAATGATATCCTCAATGGTGACCATGCCCGCCGTACCGCCGTATTCATCAACCACAATCGCCAGTTGGGAACGGTCCCGCTGCATCATTTTCAGCAGCATGCTGATTTTCATGGTTTCCGGCACAATCAGCGCCTTGCGCACCAGCTGGCGCAGCCGCGGACGGCGATGCTTGTACAGATAGCCAATCAGATCCTTGATGTGGAGAAAGCCGATGATGTCATCCTTGTCCTCACGGCAGACAGGATAGCGGGTCATGTGCTTCGAGAGGGCCACCCGGATATTTTCGTCAAATGTATCCTCTGTATAAAGACAGATCATGTCCGTACGGGGAATCATGATCTCCCGTACATTGCGGTCAGAAAAGTCAAAGACATTGTCCACAAAATCCAGCTCGGTTTTATCAATATAGCCCTTGCGGTGGCTTTCCTCCATGAGGATACGGATTTCATCCTCCGTGTGGGCAGTATCCTCGCTTTCCGTTTCCACCGGTATCCCCAGCTTGCCTGCGGTATAATTCGCCACATGGTTGAGGAACCAGACGAAAGGATACATGATATTCTGAAACAGCAGCATGGGAAT
>JAQUZO010000053.1 GCA_028691285.1 Anaerovibrio sp.
CTGCTGGAAAAGTATGGCAGCGTCACTGCCGAAGCACTGGTGGAGTCAGCTCTGCAGCATGTACATATCCTGGAGCAGCAGGATTTTTTCGATTTGAAGATATCTCTGAAGGCGCATGATGTTCCTTTGGCGCTGGAGGCCTACAGGCTGATGTCGGAGCAGGTGGATTATCCGCTGCATCTGGGCATTACTGAAGCAGGTACGGTCCGTACCGGGATGATAAAGTCAGCCGTGGGTATAGGGGCCTTGTTGGCACAGGGGATAGGGGACACCTTCCGCATTTCCTTGACCGGCGATCCTGTAACAGAGGTGAAGGTTGCCAATGAAATTTTGAAATCACTGGGATTGCGGGAATATGGGCCAACCCTTATTTCCTGTCCTACCTGCGGCCGTACCTGCATCGATCTGACAGGGATTGCCGAGGAGGTAGAAGCCAGGCTGGCTGATATAAAACAGCCGATTTCTGTGGCTGTGATGGGGTGCGTGGTCAACGGGCCCGGGGAAGCCAGGGGCGCCGATGTGGGAATAGCCGGAGGAAAGGGCTCCGGGCTGGTTTTCCGCAGAGGGGAAATCGTCCGCAGGGTAGATGAAAAAGACCTGGTGGATGAATTGTTCAAGGAAATACATGCCATTTTGGAGGAGGAAAAGTAAAATTGCGTACTACTAATCTTTATGCACCGACTTTGAGGGAGACTCCGGCTGAGGCTGAGGTCAGAAGCCATCAGCTCATGCTGCGTGCCGGCCTGATCCGCAAGGCAGCAGGCGGTTTGTATACATATTTGCCGCTGGCATGGCGCACCATCAAAAAAATTGAGCAGATTATCCGTGAGGAAATGGATGAAGCAGGCGGACAGGAGGTCTCCATGCCGATCCTCCAGCCGGCAGAAATCTGGCAGGAAAGCGGCCGTTGGGCTGTCTACGGTGATGAGATGTTCCGGGTGCGGGACCGCCATGGCCGCCAGTTCTGTCTTGGCCCAACCCATGAGGAGATGGTGACTACCCTGGTGCGTGATGAGGTGCGTTCCTACAAGCAGCTGCCTTTGATGCTGTATCAGATCCAGAATAAATACCGCGATGAAATCCGTCCTCGTTTTGGTTTGATGCGTGGCCGTGAATTCATTATGAAGGATTTGTATTCCTTTGATAAGGACGAAGAGGGCATGAATGAGTCCTACAGAAAGATGTATGATGCTTATACTCGTATCTATACCCGTATGGGACTGGATTTCCGTCCGGTAGAGGCAGACAACGGCGCCATCGGCGGCGGTCATTCCCATGAATTTACTGTTCTGGCAGATGCCGGTGAATCCAGTATTGCCTGCTGCACCAGCTGCGATTATGCAGCCAGCGATGAAAAGGCAGAGCTGAATGTCATCAAGGCTGCTGAGGAGGAGCTGCTTCCATTGGAGAAGAAGGCTACGCCTGGTGCCAACACGATTGAGCTGGTAGCGGGTTATCTGAAGCTGCCTATTGAAAAGACCATCAAGGCAGTTGCTTTCCAGACAGATGCAGACGAGCTGGTATTGGCTTTTGTTCGCGGCGACCATGAGGTCAATGATGTCAAGGTGCTCAATCTTCTGGAGGGCGCCATTGAGCTGCGCATGGCTGATGAGGAGGCCATTGCCGAGGCTGGCGGCTGTGCGGGCTTTATGAGCCCTATTGGCATCAAGGAAGGAACCAGGGTCATTGTGGATCAGACGGTCATGGAAATGTACAATGCCTGTGCCGGTGCTAATGAAAAGGATGTGCATTATGTCAATGTAAATCCAAAGCGTGATTTTCCTGATGCGGCAGTAGCTGATATCCGTATGGTCAGAGCCGGTGATCTGTGCCCGCGCTGCGGCGGCATCATCAAGATGACCCGCGGTATCGAGGCGGGGCAAGTATTTACTCTGGGAACCAAGTATTCTGAAGCGCTGCGTGCAGTATTCCTGGATGAAAATGGCAGAGAGAAACCTATGCAGATGGGATGCTATGGTATCGGTGTCGGCAGGACAATGGCCGCTGCGGTAGAGCAGAACAATGATGAGCACGGCATTATCTGGCCAAGAGCCATTGCACCTTTTGAGGTTGTTGTTGTGCCGGTAAATGCCAAAAATCCTGAACAGCTTGAGCTGGCAGAGGCAGTCTACAATGAGCTGAAAAAGGCCCGTGTGGATGTACTTCTTGATGACCGCAAGGATCGTGCGGGTGTCAAGTTTAAGGATGCAGATCTGATCGGTTATCCTTTGCGCATCACTGTAGGCCCTAAGGCGGTGGACGAAAATGCCGTAGAGCTGAAAGTCCGCCGTACTGGAGAAATCCTGACAGCATCCAGAGAGGAAGCTGCAGCAAAAGCTGTTGAACTGCTGGGAAAGCTGTAAGCAGCAAAGTGTATGCCGGGATAAATAATATGCTGTCAAGAACTTTTACTTGACAAAGCAGAACGCTGTGGCTATAATTATTGAGGTTGATATCTTTATGAAATTTAATGTATCAGATTTAGACGACCGTTTGGGAGAGCCAGCTGCTTTTGAGTTTGTGACTAATGCTCAGGAGATTGATGCTCTTACGGAGGCTTATTCCTTCAAGGGGGATATTGCCGTAAAGGGAGAGTATGTCAATACAGGTCGTTGTTACCGCTTTACGGGGCAGATAGAATGCACCAAATCCTTTGTTTGTGACCGTTGCCTGGAGCCATCGCTTCAGCAGCAGGAGCACAGCTTCAATGAGGAGTTCCAGCGGGGAAAAGAGCTGGCAGTTAATGGCGAAAAAGCCAAAATAGTGAATTATTTTGATGGTGATGTGATAGATTTGGCACCCGTTATCAGGGATGTGCTGCTGTCAGATCAGCCATTGAATAATATATGCAACGCTGATTGTCGCGGTCTGTGCCTGAAGTGTGGCGCAAACCTCAATCATGGCGATTGTGGCTGTGACCGTACTGTTATTGACCCAAGACTTGCGGCATTGCAGCAGTTATTGTTAAAATAATTCGATTTTCGAGTAATTTCTAAGGAGGTGTATCCTGAAATGGCAGTACCTAAGCGTAAGATGTCCAAGGCTCGTCGTGATTCCCGCCGTGCTAACTGGAAATTGGAAGTTCCTGGCTATGTTGAGTGCCCACAGTGCCACGAGCCAAAGTTGCCTCATCATGTTTGCACAGAGTGTGGTTACTATGATGGCAAGGAAGTTATTTCTGCAGCTGAATAATTGAGTAATATGAGCAGAGTTTCGTTTTATATGGAAATTCTGCTCATTTTACTTTGCCGGCGGGGAACTGCTGGAAAAAATACTGTACGAAATATAAAAATTTTATTATAATTATGGATAAATTCGTTTGTGCACACTAAAATCCTAAATTTTGTATTTTCTGCTTGCCTTTTCATATATAACCATGTATAATTGCAATCAAGTTATATGAGCTGGTACTAATTTTTATCGATGGCATTACTTTAGTGCCATGTTTTTATGTACAGGTGAAAAAGATGGCAAGAATGAAGAAAAAAGAGAGACATGAAATACTCATGCGTCAGGTACGGGAAAAGCCTTTTCTGACAGATGAGGAATTGTCCAGACTGTTTGAGGTCAGTATCCAAACCATCCGCCTGGATCGTATGGAGCTGGGAATACCGGAGGTGCGTGAGCGTATTCGCCGGGTGGCTGAAAAAGCTCAGGACAAGATAACTAGTCTGGATAAAAAAGAGGTAGTGGGGGATGTCATAGATTTGGAACGAGGGCATTCCGGTATATCACTGCTTAAAATAACTGAGGATATGGTATTTGCGCGCAACAAGATTGCCAAGGGACATTTTATTTTTTCGCAGGCCAATTCATTGGCGCTGGCGTTGATAGATGCTCCGCTGGCAGTGACGGGTGTAGCGAATATTAAGTATAAGGTACCTGTAAAGGTAGGCGAAATGCTGATAGCCAAGGCTGAAGTCATAAAACAGCGCAGCAACAAGTTTTTTGTGTGGGTAAAGACCCGTAACGAAAAGCAGGAGGTTTTTCGGGCGAAGTTTATTATGGTTTCTCTGGCAGAGGTGAATTAGGAGGCTTTTTTGTGAGAATTGCAGTTGATGCAATGGGAGGCGATTATGCACCAGTGCAGATCGTGCTGGGAGCTGTAGAGGCCGTCCGAAAGTATGAGTGCGATATAGTTCTGGTAGGCGATCAGGAGCAGATTCAGGCAGAGCTGGCCAAGGCCGGCGCAGAGGATGATCCTCATCTGATTGTCCATCATGCCAGTCAGTCGATAGAAATGGGAGAGCATCCGGTAGAGGCAATTCGCCGCAAAAAGGATGCAAGCCTGGTAGTAGCTACCAAGCTGGTAAAAAGTGGTGAGTGTGACGGAGTGCTGTCAGCCGGCAGTACCGGTGCCGCAACTGTGGCAGCCAAGATGTATCTGAAGATGATCAAGGGAATTGACAGGCCGTCTATTGCAACGCCGCTGCCTACCAGCCATGGGATTGCACTGCTGCTGGATTCCGGTGCTATCGTGGATTCCAAGCCAAGGGATTTGACGGAAATGGCGCTGATGGGATCTATTTTCAGCCAATATGTTTACGGGCTTGATAATCCCAAGGTTGGTCTGCTGAATATCGGTGAGGAAGAAACCAAGGGCAATAAGAAGGTTCAGGATACATATCCTATGCTGAAGCAGGTCAAGGCATTGAACTTCATCGGCAATATTGAAGGCAGGGATATTCCTACCGGCAAGGCGGATGTAGTAATTTGTGATGGATTTGTGGGAAATATTGTGTTAAAATTTGCAGAAGGACTGGCTGTAACATTGTTCCAGCTGATCAAGGATGCAATTAAAAACGGGGGCATCTTCGCCAAGCTCGGCGCCGTGCTGGTCATGCCGGCATTGAAGAGGCTGGGCAAGCGGCTGGATGTTTCTGAATACGGCGGGGCACCTCTGCTGGGTGTCAATGGCTGCTGTATTATATGTCATGGTTCTTCCAACGCTAAAGCAATTTGCAGTGCTATAGGTGTAGCCATAGAGTGTGTGAAGAATGATGTTACGGGTCATATCCGTGACAGTATTGCAGAGGAGGAGTTGCTAGCGAATGACAGCGAAACTTTATAATGCAGGTATTCTGGGGACTGGCTTTTATGTTCCCGAAAAAATAATGACTAATGCAGATTTAGAAAAAATTGTTGATACCACCGATGAGTGGATTGTCGAAAGAACAGGTATCAGGGAACGGCGCATTGCAGAGGATGGCGTTCCTATGTCTGATTTGGCGATGAAGGCGGCTGAGAACGCTCTGGCAGATGCCGGTGTGGCCGCCGAGGATTTGGATTTGATCATCGTTGCTACTTTGACCTCTGATCGTATTATTCCTTCCACGGCCTGTATGATTCAGGATAGGCTGGGAGCAAAGCGCGCGGCAGCCTTTGATTTGTCTGCCGCCTGTGCCGGGTTTGCCTATGCGGCAAGTGTGGCGTCTCAGTTCATTGAAACCGGTGCATACAAAAAAGCACTGGTAATCGGAGCGGAAACTCTTTCCAAGTATATCGACTGGGAAGACCGCAATACATGTGTGTTGTTTGGTGACGGTGCCGGAGCGGCAGTTCTGGGACAGGTTGAGGAGGGCTATGGTATCCTGAGCTTTGACCTGGGCAGTGACGGCTCCGGCGGCGATGCGATACAGATTCCTTCCAGCGGCAGTCTGATGCCGGTAAGCAAGGAATCCATAGACCAGCATCTGAATCTTATCCATATGAACGGCAAAGAGGTTTATATGTTTGCTGTCAAGGCCATGGGAAGGACTGTAAAAAATTCTCTGGCAAAGATTGACATGCCTAAGGAACAGATTGACTGGCTGGTGCCGCATCAGGCCAATATCCGTATCATAGAGTCAGCTGCCAAGCGCCTGTCTATGCCTATGGAAAAGGTAATTGTGAATATCCACAAGTATGGCAATATGTCTGCAGCGTGTATTCCGATTGCTTTGGCTGAGGCAGCAGCAGCGAAGCGGTTCAAAAAAGGAGACATCATAGCACTGTCTGGTTTTGGTGCAGGCCTTACATGGGCATCCTGCATCATCAGATGGTCTAAGGAGGATTAATATGTTTGAACAAAATCCAATTTGTAAGTTATTAAAGATAAAGTACCCTATTTTCCAGGGCGGCATGGCCTGGATTGGTACGGCTGAGCTGGCATCTGCAGTTTCCAATGCAGGTGGACTGGGGATTATTGGCGCTGGACATATGCCTCCAGATTTGCTGCGTGCTGAGATTCAGAAGCTGAAGCAGTGGACTGATAAGCCGTTTGCTGTCAATATCATGCTCATGTCTCCTTTTGTCAAAGAAGTTATGCAGGTGGTAATCGACGAGCGTGTACCGGTTGTGACGACCGGTGCAGGCAACCCTGCTGAGTATCTTCCGGCCCTGAAGGAAATCGGCACCAAGGTGATTCCGGTGGTCGCTTCTGTGGCATTGGCAAAGCGTCTGGTGCGCTCCGGCGTGGACGCAGTCATTGCGGAGGGTACAGAATCAGGCGGACATATTGGAGACATTACTACTATGGCACTGGTGCCTCAGGTAGTAGATGCAGTTGATGTTCCTGTTGTAGCAGCAGGCGGCATCGGCGATTCCCGCGGTATAATGGCAGTGTTCGCTCTGGGAGCGTCTGCTGTACAGATGGGCTCCCGCTTTGTGGTTTCTGAGGAGTGCATCGCTCACCCTAACTACAAGAATCTGGTCTTGAAGGCCAAGGATCGCTCTACGGTTGTTACCGGCCGTTCCACCGGACATCCGGTTCGCGTTGTTTCCAACAAGATGACGCGCGAGTATGCGGAGCTGGAGGCAAATCGTGCTTCCTCTGAGGAGCTGGAAAAGTTCGGTGCAGGCCGTCTGAATTTGGCTACTCACAAGGGCGATGTAGAAAATGGTTCTGTCATGATTGGGCAGATCTGCGGTATGTTCCATGAAATCGAGCCGGTTGCTGCGATTATCGAAGATTTGGTAGGCGGCATTGCTGCTGTAGGTGAACGAGTTCACAATACTTTGAAATAATTTATATTCATAATGATTTTTCACTGAGCAGACATAGAAATTGCGTTTTCAAGAAAGAAGGTAAAGATGAGTAAATTAGCTTTTGTATTCCCGGGACAAGGTGCACAGAAGGTTGGCATGGGCAAGGATTTCTATGACAACTATGATGTTGCAAAGAAGATGTTCAAAGAGGCTGATGAGGCTCTTGGCTATTCCATCATGAAGATGTGCTTTGAGGGACCTGAGGATGATCTGAAACTGACAGCTAATACTCAGCCAGCTATTCTGACCATTAGCTGCATTGCTAATGAGATACTGAAGGAAAATGGCGTGCAGCCTGAGATTACCGGTGGTCACAGCCTTGGTGAATATTCTGCCCTGGTTGCTGCCGGCGTAATGGATTTTCAGGATGCAGTTGCTCTGGTTCATAAGCGGGGCGCTTATATGCAGGAAGCTGTTCCTGTAGGTGAGGGCGGCATGGCTGCTATCATCGGGGTAGATCGTGATAAGATTGTAGAGATTTGTCAGGCAGTTTCTGAGAAAAGCCCTGTACAGGCTGTAAACTTCAACTGCCCTGGTCAGATCGTCATTGCCGGAGCTACCATGGGTGTGACGTTGGCCGTCGATGAGCTGAAGGCTGCAGGTGCCAAAAAGGCAGTTATCCTGCCGGTAAGCGCACCGTTCCACAGCACGCTGATGCAGCCTGCAGCTGAGAAGCTGGCTGCTGCATTGGAGAAGGTTGCTTTGTCTGATGCCAGGATTCCGGTAGTTGCCAATGTAAGTGCGAAGATTCTTGTCAAGGCGGAGGAAATCAAATCCAGCCTGGTGGCTCAGGCTGCCAGCCCTGTACTGTGGGAGGACTGCGTGGCTAGCATGCAGGAATTCGGCGCGGATATACTTTTGGAGGCAGGCCCGGGCAAAACCCTGTGCGGCTTCAATCGCCGCATTGACAAATCCATTAAAAGCCTTAATGTAGAAGATGTTGAATCATTGGAAAAATCTCTTGACTATTTCAGGGAGGTTCGTTAATATGCTTTTAGAGGGAAAAACGGCCCTGGTGACGGGGGCTTCTCGTGGAATTGGCCGTGCGATTGCCCTGAGACTGGCTGGCGAGGGCGCTGCTGTGGCAATCAACTATGCGGGCAATACTGCTGCTGCTGAAGAAGTCAAGGCCATGATTGAGGCCGAAGGCGGCAGAGCGATTATTGTCAAGGCGGATGTTTCTGATGGCGAGGCTGTTGAGGCTATGATCAAGACTGTAGTAGAACAGTTCGGCGGCATAGATATACTCATCAACAATGCGGGCATCACCAGGGACAATCTTTTGATGCGGATGAAGGAAGCGGATTGGGACGCTGTAATAGATACCAATCTGAAGAGTGCGTATTATTGCACCAAGGCTGTTACCAAGCTGATGATGAAGAAGCGCTTTGGCCGCATTGTAAATATGACATCAGTAGTTGGTTTGACCGGCAATGTGAGCCAGGCAAACTATGCTGCTGCAAAATCCGGCCTGCTGGGCTTTTCCAAGTCCATGGCCAAGGAGCTGGCAAGCCGCGGCATTACCGTCAATATGGTGGCTCCGGGATATATTGAAACCGATATGACGGCTGTTTTATCTGATAAGGTAAAAGAGGCAATGGTGGCTGGCATACCTATGGGCCGTGCCGGCAGGACCGACGATGTTGCCAATGCAGTGCTGTTTTTGGTTTCTGATTGTGCATCTTATGTTACTGGCCAGGTCATCAATGTTGATGGCGGTATGGTCATGTGATATAGATATATATAGACCTGTAAGAGGAGGTGAAACATACATGTCTACTTTTGAAAAAGTAAGAGATATCGTAGTTGATCAGTTGGGTGTTGAGGCCGATGAAGTTGCTATCGAGTCTACATTTATTGATGACTTGGGTGCTGACTCTCTGGATATCGTAGAGCTTATCATGGCTTTTGAGGAAGAATTCGGTATCGAGATTCCTGATGAGGCTGCAGAGAAGATTAAGACCGTTCAGGACGTTGTTTCCTACATTGACCAGAACAAATAATTAGTGTCTTACCTTTAGGAAAGTCCCGTGAAGTGTTTCGCGGGATTTTCTGTGAAGGTAGAATGGCCTATGAATGGAGGAATAGTTTTGAAGCTTCCTGAACTTAAGATTGGTACGAAGATTGCGAGGGTTCCAATCATACAGGGAGGCATGGCGATTCGCCTGTCGACTGGTGCTTTGGCAGCAGCGGTGGCAAATCAGGGCGGTATTGGTCTGATTGCTGCATCCGGTATGACTCCTCGGGAACTGCGTTATGAAATCAGAATGGCCCGTGCACTTTCTAAGGGCGTTATCGGTATCAATATCATGTTTGCAGCAAGAAAGTTTGCAGAGATTGTAAATACTGCTATTGATGAGGGTATTGATCTGGTGGTTGCAGGTGCAGGTTTTTCTCGTGATATCTTTGCATTGGGCAAGGAGTCCGGTACCCCGGTGGTTCCAATTGTATCATCTGTAAAATTAGCGAAAATTTCTCAGCGTCTTGGCGCAGCTGCTATTGTAGTTGAAGGCAAGGAGGCAGGCGGTCATCTGGGAACCGATAAGTCCATCAAGGACATCATTCCTGATATCGTAGCTGCTGTGGACATTCCGGTGATTGCTGCCGGTGGTGTCCTGCATGGCCAGGATATTGCTGATTTAATAAAAATCGGTGTAAGCGGTGTCCAGATGGGTTCCCGCTTTGCCGCCAGCGTTGAGGCTAACAGTGCCCCGGCTCTGAAGGAGTTCTATTTAAAGGCAAAGCCGGAGGATGTAGTGGTAATCCACAGTCCGGTGGGGCTGCCCGGCCGTGCGGTGCGCAATCCGTGGGCTGAACGCATTATGGAAGGGCCTGTGCCGCCTAATGTTTGTGATAACTGTTTAAAAGCCTGCAAGCATAATTTCTGTATTATTCGTGCACTGAGCCGTGCACAGCAGGGTGATGTGGAGACTGGCCTGGTATTTACCGGCGAGTATCTGCCTACTATTGATAAGATTTTGACTGTAGAAGAAATTTTCCAGCAAATTGAGGCAGAGGTTGCTGCTATCTAGATTTATTGTGAGGTGTTGTTTTTGTCTAATCGCGTTGTTATTACCGGTGTAGGTGTTGTAAGCCCAGTGGGTATCGGCAAAGAAGCCTTTTGGGATGCAATGATGTCCGGTAAAAATGGTATTGATAAAATTACTCGCTTCGATGCAACTGAGTATAAAGCACAGATTGCTGGCGAGGTTAAGGATTTCGATCCGGCTGATTACATGGATAAAAAGGAGTCCAAGCGTGTTGACCGTTACGCTCAGTTCGCTGTGGCTGCTGCCAAGATGGCTATTGAGGAT
>JAQUZO010000054.1:0-3887 GCA_028691285.1 Anaerovibrio sp.
GCGTAACACCGGAAGCAAAGCCTATATTCTTGGCAAGATAGGTCTGCCCCAAAACCACAAAAGGCGAATAGGTACTGTACAGACACAGGCTGATTGGCAGCAGCATCACATAGACCCAGTACATATTCCCGCCGAAGAAGCCCAGCAGCAAAAACGGCACCAGCATGGTCGTGGCACAGCGCAGCACCTTGATATAGCCCCAGCGGTCAGCAAAATAACCGCCTATCAGGGTAGTCAGAATCCCTGACAGAGAAAGAATCGACAGCGTAGCCGTGCCCACCCCCTGCGAAGCTCCCAGAACCTGGATGCAGTAAAGGGGCAAAAAACTGCTAAGGCTGGTAAAGACAATGGCCCTAAAGGTTATAAGGGCTGTCAGCTTGCCAAAGGCTCCCCAGTCATTGCTGCCTGCAGCCTTTTCTCTGGCTGCCCCCTGGGCATTATCCAGCTTTTCTGCCAAAGCAAGCTCCTTTTCCGCAGATTTTTTAATCATCGGCACCAGGAAAAAGGCTGCCGCTCCCATCACAACGCCTGTCACGCCAAAAAACGCCAGCCCCTTCATGCCGAAGCTGGTGAGCAGGAATACTACAAGAATCGGGCCCAAACCGAAGCCTGCATTGCCGCCCACTGAAAAAATACTCATCGCAGCGCCCTTTTTCTTTCCGGCAATATGGTTCACCATACTGGCTGCCTCTGGATGGAAGACAGAGGAGCCTACCCCCATCATGGTAACAGCGGCAAAAATCAGCCAATAATTTTCCACAAAGCCCGTCATGGCAAGGCTGGTGCCTGTCAGAAATACCCCCAGACTCATGAACCAGAGCCTGCTGCTCTTATCAGCGAAAAAGCCGAATAAGGGCTGGATGATAGAAGACAAAAAAGAGCTGGCAAAAATCAGGCCCGCCATAGAGGTATAGTCCATGCCGTAATTCAGCACAAAGAAAGGCAGCACTGCCGGCAGGGCACCGCTGCTGATATCATTGCACAAATGAATTGCAGCAATAAAATAAAGATGTTTTTTCTGCATAAAATCTCATATCCTTAAAAGCAAAATCCATATATTCACATACAGCAGATATTATAACACTTTTTGTCAAATTTGACACATGGAGAACAGCAAGGCAGCAGCGTCCGGCCTGCTGCAAAGCCACAATAAAAGGCTCCAGCCTGCACTCCAGGCTGGAACCATCAAAATCTGTCTAAAGCTGATACAGCACCGCTGTCCCCTGCTGCAGCGAAGCGGGCACATCTATCAGCCGCTGATTGCGGCTGCCCCGAAAGCTCAAGGTCAAGTCCCTCTGCTGCTCCATATAAGCCCCGTCCACCAAAACATCAAGCTGCCGCAAAAGCGCCTGCACAGCCGGTTTCCCACAGGCTGTGAGCTGTTCATAGGTATAGCCGCTGTAGCACCAGACACTCAAACCATGCCGATGCAGCTCCCCGGCCAGCTCCACCAGTGCTGCTGCCTGGCAAAAAGGCTCGCCGCCGCTGAAGGTCACTCCCGCCAGGATAGGGTTGTCCAAAGCCTCCCGGAGCAGTTCTCTGATGTCCGCTTCCCTGCCTCCGGCAAAATCGTGGGTCTGAGGATTGTGGCACCCGGGACAGCCATGAGGGCAGCCCTGAGTAAAAATAGTATAGCGATAGCCTTCGCCGTCTACAATTGAATCATTGACCGTCCCTGCTATCCGCAGCCTGCCGGCCGGAGATGCGAGCTGCTTAATTGAGTCCATGCTTGACGCGGTCATGTTCCTCTGCCCGCTTGGCATTGTTCCAACGGTCGATAGTGCCTACCAGATAACCGGTAATACGTCGGATACGCTCAAACTTGGCTGGCTGCAACTCATAATCCAGATTTATTTCGCCGTCATCCGCCGGAGAAATCGTCAGCTGAGCCAGCTCCTCCTGATTCTCATTCTGCAGCATTTCAATATAGCCGATAATTTCCTTTTCAGTCATATCATTAAAACCGGTCACAGTCACATTGATGCCATTCACATTCATCTTAATCTACCCTTTCCATTGTGTAATATCTCCATGGGCACAACAGCCCCTACTGACGCTGACGCGTCACTACCTTGTGCCCTTTATGGACAGCCTCTGTCCGGCCGCAGCGCGGACACACTCCGTTGATGATGCCATTATACCCGCAGACAGGATCCCTGTCCACAGGATGATTTACTGAGCCGTAGCCGATGCCGTTATCGTGCATACAGCGAACTACCGCCTCAAAGGCTTTGATATTTTTGGAAGGATCACCATCCAGCTCCACATAGCTGATATGCCCGGCATTGGTAAGAGCGTGATACGGTCCTTCCAGAACCAGCTTTTCCGCCGCAGAAATTGCATAGCCTACAGGCACATGAAAGCTGTTGGTATAGTAATCCTTGTCCGTAACCCCGGCAATTTCACCATAGAGCTTCCTGTCCAGCCGGACAAAACGCCCGCTCAGCCCCTCAGCAGGAGTAGCCAGCAGGGTAAAATTCAGCCCAGTCTGCTCGGATTCCTCATCCAGACACTTTCTCATGTGACTGATGATTTCCAGTCCCAGCTTCTGCGCTTCAGGCGCCTCGCCGTGGTGCCTGCCTGTCAGTGCCTTCAGGCACTCTGCCAGGCCAATGAAGCCTACAGACAGAGTTCCGTGCTTCAAAATCTCTGCTATGCTGTCATCCGGACCTATATCATCCGAATCAATCCAGACATGCTGCCCCATGAGGAACGGATAATTCCGCCCCCGTTTGCTGCACTGTATCTTGAAGCGGTGCAGCAGCTGACGGAATACCAGCTCCATGATGCCGTCCAGCTCCTGATAGAACCTTGTCAGATCATGCTCGGCCTTGATGGCGAGGCGAGGCAGATTGATGCTGGTGAAGCTCAGATTGCCACGGCCGCAGGTAACTGCCTTTGCCGGGTCATGGACATTGCCCATGACTCTGGTACGGCAGCCCATATAAGCAACCTCTGTGTTATAATCTCCCTGCTGGTAATACTGGAGATTGAACGGCGCATCCAAAAAGCTGAAATTCGGGAACAACCTTTTTGCTGAGGTTCTCATAGCCTGCTGAAACAAATCATAATTAGGCTCGCCTGTATTATAGTTGATTCCTTCCTTGACCTTGAATATCTGGACAGGGAAAATCGGCGTTTCCCCATTGCCCAGCCCTGCCTCCGTGGCCTTCAGCAGGTTGCGGACAACCATTCTGGCCTCCGGCGAGGTATCGGTTCCGTAATTTATAGAACTGAACGGCACCTGGGCACCGGCACGGGAATTCATGGTGTTGAGGTTGTGGATCAGTGCCTCCATTGCCTGATAGGCAGCTCTGTCCGTCGCCTCCAGAGCAGACTCCACCGCAAATTTATGGGCGCGTTCCGTCTGATTGGGGGAAATCCATTCAAAATGATGGCTGGCCTGATGATGGGGCAGAAAATCCTTCAAACGCTGCTTGTATTCCTCCGTATTGGACATGGTGATTTCCAGAGGAATACTCTTCCTTACCTCCCTGGCCAGCAGGCGGGAATCCTCCAGCTTCATCATGAACACAGCCCGGACGAAGGATGCCAGATATTCAAAATACTGCTTGCGGAAGGTTTTTGCGATACCGGGAGCCATCGCATAATCAAAATTCGGTACAGACTGCCCGCCGTGCATTTCATTTTGATTGGCCTGAATAGCAATACAGGCCAAAGCCGCATAGGAACGAATATCATTCGGCTCCCGCAGAAAACCATGCCCTGTAGAAAAACCATCCTTAAAAAGCTTGAGCAAATCAATCTGGCAGCAGGTCTCTGTCAGCATATAAAAATCCTTGTCATGGATATGTATATCCCCATCCGCATGGGCTGCAGCAATATCCTTCGGCAAAATATAATTATCAATGTAATACTTTGAGCCT
>JAQUZO010000054.1:3987-10324 GCA_028691285.1 Anaerovibrio sp.
ATCAATCTGGCAGCAGGTCTCTGTCAGCATATAAAAATCCTTGTCATGGATATGTATATCCCCATCCGCATGGGCTGCAGCAATATCCTTCGGCAAAATATAATTATCAATGTAATACTTTGAGCCTTCCGAGCCGTATTTCAGCATGGTGCCCATCGCAGTATCCGCATCGATATTGGCATTTTCCCTCTTGATATCAGTATCTGCCGCCTTCTTGAAGGTAAGCTCATCGTAAATATCCATCAAATCCCCCTGAGCCTGACGGATTTTCGTGTGCTCTGCCCGGTAAAGAATAAATGCCTTGGCGGTACTGGCATAATTGTGTTTGATCAGGACCTGCTCCACCATGTCCTGGATAAACTCCACTGCCGGTGTTTCCTCTGCCCGGATGCCCAAAACCACCTCATCGGTCAGGCTTTCAAGAGTCTGTGCAGCAAAGGTCTCATCCACCGATTCCAGGTTTGCCTTATGAATGGCATCGGTAATTTTTTGCTTCACAAACGGGACTATATCTCCATTGCGTTTTCGTATATTTTGCATATCACCCATATCCCCACTCTCTTAGAATTTACCTAGATAATACTATATATAGTATTATCTGTCAATTCTAAACACTACATATAGTATTAGCTATGCACAATATATGCACAGCTTTTATACATTCTTATAAATATATATTCACACTTATATAGGAGAGCCTTTTACTTCTGCCAATTTATGCCGTCTGCCCCCCAGGCTGTCACGCCCAAACTGTATAAGGAAAGCATGGTATAAATTTTTGTGGATAACTGAATATTTTTCCACAAAATATCCCTCCTGACAAAGGCGGCCAAGTGCATTGCCGCCCTTGAAAAGAGGGAAAAAGTCATTTAACGATATGCTTGCCGCCGTAATACTTGGACTTCCAATAATTGTCATTCAGCTTGTCAATTCGCACCCCTTTGCTGGAGGAAGCATGAATGAACTGTCCGTCACCCAGATAAATGCCGCAGTGGGACGCCCCCGGCTCATAGGTGGTGAAAAATACCAGATCCCCTGCCTCCAGCTTCCCTGAAGCCATGCTTTTGCCCAGCCTGTACTGCAGATCAGCGGTACGGGGCAGCTTCATGCCATGCTTCGCAAAAACATACTGGAGATAGCCTGAACAATCAAAGGCCTTGGGCGTGTCGCCGCCAAATTTATAAGGCACACCAATATATTTTTTCGCGGTACTGATGACCTGAGGCACCTGGCTGCGCGCCAAAAAAGGCTGGCTTTCCGGTACCCTGGCAGCCTTGTCCGGCAGTGCCCGCCAATCATCCGCAGACTCGCCCCGCATGCTGCCGCCTGCACTTTCCTCCCTGCCCTCCAGATTGGCCTCCCGTCTGGCAATCTGAATGGCATTATAGGTCTTGCTGTCCACGATGCCGTTTATTTTCAGCTTGTGGTCACGCTGAAAGGCAATTACCGCCCGATAGGTGCTGTTGTCAAACTCACCCGTCAGACTGGAAATGTTATATCCCAGGAACTGCAGCTGCTTCTGCACCTGCAGCACCTCCGGCCCCTGGGCCTTTCTTTCCAGATTGGAAAAAGCAAAGGCGGGGTTCATGCCCCAAAGCATGGCAATGCTGCCTGCCAGCACAAAAACAGGCAGCCTTTTTCTCAATAAATCACAGAACCTCACTGCTGCACCTCACAATCCTTCCACAATATGGCAATATCTGCTGAGAACCTTATTATATAGTATTCAGGCCTGGATTACATCAAAATTTTGCCTGTGGATAAAATTTCCCTTTATGCACATACAATCACAGTTTATCCACAAAGTTATCCACATTTGCGAAAAAATGTGGATAACTACTATATGTTCTCTTGACAAACTGCCCTTCATATAGTCTGTTCTAAAAGCTTGTTCCCTTATGCTTTATATGCATTCCGCTGCCGAAAAACCCTCGGCGTGCAGCCCCGATAGCTGCGAAATGCCTTGATGAAATGACTTGGATTGGCAAAGCCGCAGTTCAACCCCACATCCAGGACAGAATCCGAGGTCCCCACCAAAAGCTCCTCAGCTACCTGCAGCCTGTAATGATGCAGATATTCCATGGGTGACATCTTTAAAATCCCCTTGAAGCACCTTTGCGCCTCTCTGTTGCTGACTCCGGCACTGGAGGCAATCTGCTCCAGAGAAATATCCTCATTGAAATGCCAGTGCAGGAAATCCAGCATCTCCTGCAGCCGTTCCATCTGAGGCGTCTGCTGCTTTGATTTATATGCCAGAGGAAGATAGTCCAGCAGCAGCTTCAGCAGCGCCCTGCTGACATGATACCTGACATCGTATTCGTAGCCGGTAGCTCCCTGCCTGACCGCCAGGAAGGCTGACCGCATGCTGTCAATAATCTCCTTATCCCTGGCGTTTTCACCAAAGAGAAACTGACATGGAAAAGACTTCTCCTCCACCAGCGGGGCAATATATTTCTGATGATAAATCGTGCCCACGCCACCGCTGACAAAATCCGGATTGAAAATCAAATAGCATACATGGCAGGCTTTTTCCCCCAGCACCTTGTAGCAATGCAGTGCCCGGGTGTTGAAGAACAGCCCGTCACCCTCCCGCAGGATGACCTGTTTGCCGCCGCATTCGGCGCATACACTGCCTTCCGCAACATACATCAGCTCCAAATCCCTGTGCCAATGCCAGGGACAGCCCTCAATGCCGCCCTTCTGCCAATCAGTAACATAAACACTGCAGGGAAAAAGCGGTGTTTCGTGCCGCTGCTCCTTCTCCCTGTCCGCTGCAATCCGCATGGTGGTCATCTGCTGGATCATTTCACCGCCTCCTTTGACAGCCTGTCGCATTTTGTATACAAAACACAGAAAATTTGATTTTTTACACAATTTTTGTCGCATAAGGAACATTTTTCGTCGCTTATGAATTAGATAATTCCCTTGAATTACATTATACTTAAAGCATAAAAGAAAAGCAATCAGCAGCCTGCCCGACAGGCAGCTGACAAAATTAATCTCTAGACTGAAAGGTGGTAATTATCATGAAAGCCATGTTGCGTCCTGCAATGGCGACCGCTGGTATGCACAGCAGCAAGGGAACAGGCTTCGATACTCTCCCTAAGTTCAATGCCTGCAATGCCGATTATGCCGCAAAGCTCCTGGCTATGCGCATTGGTGTATTTGCCGGAATGGCTGCTATGGGTGCCATTATCATCGCCCTGTAAGTGTTAGCTTGCAGATTCACCTAGCGTTACTTAACATCCTATAATCCTTTTAAATCCCTACAAGATGGCCGCTTTCCGTTTCCCAAGACGGAAAGCGGCTGTTTTTTTGCCAAAAATCAGCCGAGCTGACAACTCGGCAGAATTATTGGCGCGGCAGAAGACCTGCCCTAATCTGCAAATAAAAAAGCCGGCACAGTTTTCACCGTACCGGCAGAAATGCTTATTAATAAATTTTATTGACCACAAAGCCTGCATTCTCCAGTGCCTTGATGATCCTGCCGACATGCTCATGTCCGTGAGTCTCTACCGTGACCTCCAGCTCAACCTTCTTGAAGCTGTCCGTAACCTTGGACTGGTTATGCTCCAGCTTGATGACATTGGCCTGCTCATCAGCCAGGATCTGGGATACATTCAAGAGCTGCCCCGGCTTGTCAGGCAGCTGCACGGAAAAGCAGAACACGCGGCCGCGGGCAATCAGTGCCTTGTCAATCAGCGCAGAAATGGTGGAAATATCAATATTGCCGCCGCTGATGATTGCCGCTACCTTCTTGCCCTTGAAAGGCAGCTTGTTCAGGGCTGCCAGGCTCAGTGCTCCGGCACCCTCGGCAATCAGCTTGTGCTTTTCAATCAGGGAAAGCAGCGCAGACATGATTTCCATTTCCGAAACGGTAATAATCTGGTCCAGATATTTTTTGCAGAAAGCATAGGTCAAATCACCGGGAGTCTTGACAGCGCAGCCGTCAGCTACCGTATCAGCCGCAGCCAGAGTAGCTACACCACCCTGCATAAAGGATCTTTCCATGCAGGCAGCGCCCTCCGGCTCTACACCGATAACCTTCACCTGAGGATTGACAGCCTTGGTAGCCAGGGCCACGCCGCTGGCAAAGCCGCCTCCTCCAATCGGTACCAGGATAGCATCCACATCTTTCAGCTCATCAATGATTTCCAGAGCAGTAGTGCCCTGACCGGCCAGCACCTTTTGGTCGTTGAAGGGATGGATATAGACATAGCCCTTTTTCTTCTGGAGCTCCAAAGACTTGCCGTAGGCATCATCAAAGCTGTCTCCGTACAGGACTACCTCCGCACCATAGGCGCGGGTTGCCTCAACCTTCAAGATAGGCGTAGTTGCAGGCATACAGATAATCGCCCGGCAGCCAAGCTGCTGGGCTGCAAAGGCCACACCCTGGGCATGATTGCCGGCAGAAGCAGTAATGACACCTTTTTTGCGGTCCTCCTCAGACAGCTGGCTGATTTTATTGTAAGCGCCGCGCAGCTTGAAAGAACCTGTATTCTGCAGATTTTCCGGCTTCAGGTAAACGCTGTTGCCGCACAAATCCGAAAAATAAGGGCTTTCAATCAGACGGGTCTTTTTTACCACGCCATCAAGCTGCTTTGCTGCCTGATAAACATCCGCTATTGATGTATGCTCCAGAACCTCCTCAAGAGTAGGCTCTGATTTCTTTGCTTCCTCTGCCATATATAGGCCTCCTTATGTCTAAGCAATACGCTTAAATAGATGTACAGCACCGCTTTGCGGTGTTCTTAATAGAATAACACCCCAGTGGACATCTGTCAATTTATTGATTGATAAAAATTCTCTTTGCCGCCTCTGCTTCGCCGGCCTCTCCCAGTGCCAGCATCAGCCTGGCAGTCAGGGCTTCCAGAGTGGCAGCTCCGCCTGACAGCACGCCGTGCTCCATCGCCCGGACACCTACCTCGTAGCGTTCCAGATGCACTCCCTCATACAGGCACTGGGTGCTGCACACCAAAATGACACCCCGGCTTACGGCATAATCCACCATGGGCAGCAGACTGCGGGAAGATTCATCGCTGGGCACGCCCCCTGCGCCAAAGGCTTCCAGGATAATCCCCCGATAGCCTGCATCCGTCAGCAGGCGCAGAAGCTCCGGACTGGTTCCCGGCACCAGCTTCAGCACTGCCACCCTGTCATCCAGGGACAGCCTGGGCACGAGCGTCCCTGCCTGTTCCTCCCTGCACTGCCAGACAATTTGGCCTGTCCGGCTGTCAACACAGCCCGCTTCAGGCCCGTTGATGCTGTAAAAAGCACGAAAACTCCTCGTATACAGCTTTTTGGCTGTATGGCCCCAAAACACATGCCCGCCAAAGGCCAGATACACACCGCCTCTTCCGCTGGCTGCCGCCTGAAAGGCTGTCAGCAGATTCTCCGCAGCATCGGTTCCCGGCTGGTCCATAGGCAGCTGCGAACCCGTCAAAACTACCGGCTTCGGTATATTCCTCAGCATATAATACAGGGCCGCTCCGGTATAAGCCATGGTATCCGTGCCATGGCTTATCACAAAACCATCATAGATGCCGCAGCGTGCCAAAATCGCTTCCGCAATTTGCCGCCAATGCTCCGGCTGCAAATTGCTGCTGTCCAGCTGCAGCAGCTGCACCCATTCAAACCGGCATATTTCCCCAAGCTGCGGTACCGCTGCCAGCAGCTGTCCCGCATCCATACCTGGCAGCAGCCCGCTGCCCATATCCCGGCTGGCAATCGTCCCCCCTGTAGCGATAAAACATATTTTTTTCTTCATCCCAAGCTCCTGCAAAAGAAAAAGGCTGTCCGCAGCGGACAGCCCTATAAAACAGCGATTATTTATGGTTGGCCAAAGTCACCAGCCTGCCTGCAGTTTCAGACAGATTGGTCAGCTCCTGAGCCACCTCTGCAATAGCGGCCGTCTGCTGGCCTACAATCTCGGAGGTAGCCTCACCCTTGGAGACTGTCTCATTGACAGACTCTCCAATCTGGCTGGTAAACTCCTGAATCTTGTCAACGGTTTCCCGGGAGCTGTCAGCCAGCTTGCCGATTTCCTCGGATACAACAGCAAAGCCTGCCCCTGCAGTGCCGGCACGGGCCGCCTCAATAGATGCATTGAGACCCAGCAGCCTGGTCTGCTTAGCAATATCCCGGATCAGATTGGTGAACTCGTTGATTTTACTGGAAATTGTGCTGACATTCTCAATTTCCTTGTTCAGCCCCTTCTGATTCTCATTGACATCATTGGCAGAAGCAGCCAGCTCCTCCATAGCGGCAGAAACATGCATGGCTGTCTCATTGATGGAGGTCGCCATATTGCGCAGCTGCAGCTGATAATGTCCCATAT
>JAQUZO010000055.1 GCA_028691285.1 Anaerovibrio sp.
AGCTGAGGATAAGAGAAAATTTTGAGGTGTGAGAATGGAGCGTTTGCAGAAAATCATCAGCAGGTCAGGAGCGGCCTCAAGGCGGGAAGCAGAGCGCCTGATACTGGCAGGGCGGGTTACCCTTAATGGGCAGCCGGTTACGGAGCTGGGAATCCAGGCTGATCCGGATAGTGATGTGATAGCAATTGACGGTGAGGCCCTGGCAGGAGAGCAGAAAAAGCTGTATTTTTTGCTGAACAAGCCCAAAGGCTGTATTTCTGCAGTCAAGGACGACAGGAACAGGACCACGGTCATTGATTTGCTGCCGGAGGTCAGAGAATATATTTATCCGGTGGGACGATTGGATTATGATACGGAGGGGCTGCTCCTCCTGACCAATGACGGACTCATGATGAACGGGCTTCTGCATCCAAGGTATGAAATAGAAAAGACCTATGTCGCCAAAGCGGAGGGGATACTGACAGCTCGTGACATACAGAAGCTCGCCAGGGGCATACTGCTGGAGGACGGCATGACTGCTCCTGCAAAAATCAAACCGCTGCGGGCAGCGGCGGACAAAAGCTGGTGCACGCTGGAGGTAACGATCCATGAGGGACGCAACCGTCAGGTGCGCCGTATGCTGCAGGCTGTGGGACACAGGGTTCAGAGCCTCGAGAGAATCGCTTTTGCAGGTCTTTCTCTGGCAGGAGTACAGCGGGGAGAACACAGAGCACTTACCGACAGAGAAGTGGCAGAGCTGAAAAAGCTGGCAGGGATATAGTGCAGTAAGGAGCCATAAACTGAATGGATAAGGTTGACAGAATAATTGTGGTGGGCGGCGGACCTGCCGGAATGATGGCAGCAATCAAGGCAGCTGAAAATGGCGCCGAGGTAGTGCTGCTGGAGAAAATGCAGCGGCCCGGCAAAAAGATGCTGATTACCGGCAAGGGGCGCTGTAATATTACCAATGCAGCAGAGATGCAGGAACTGATAAAGAATATTCCCGGCAACGGAAAATTCCTGTACAGCTGTCTCAAGGCATACGATAATGAAGATGTACAGCTGTTTTTTCAGGGTCTTGGTGTCCCTGTCAAGACGGAGCGGGGAGGCAGGGTATTCCCTGTCAGCGACAAGGCTGCCGATGTGGTTGAAGCCATGGTGCTGCAGCTGCATGAGCTGGGCGTGAAGCTGCTCACGGATGTGCGTGCGGCAGAAGTCCTTGTGTCAGATGCAGTCGGTGAGGATGGGATACCGGTCAGACGCACTGTGGGGGTCAGGGCTGCTGACGGGACGGAGTATCGTGGCAGGGCAGTAATCATTGCAGCAGGCGGTGCGTCCTATCCGGGGACAGGCTCTGCAGGTGACGGCTTTAGGTTGGCAGAGCGGCTGGGACATCATGTAGTCAGCCCTCTGCCTTCACTGATTCCCCTGGAGATTGAGGATGACTGGGCGAAGGAGCTGCAGGGGCTGGCGCTGAAAAATGTGCGGGCATATCTTTTGTCTGATGGAGAAAGGGCTGCTGATATGTTTGGGGAAATGCTTTTTACCCACTTTGGCGTCAGCGGCCCGATTATTTTATCTCTCAGCCGTCAGGCAGCGCAGCTTTTGTCCCAGGGACATTTTTTGGAGCTGGAGCTGGATTTGAAACCGGCTCTTTCCATGGAACAGCTGGATGCCCGTTTGGTGAGGGACTTTGAACAGCAGCAAAACAAGGAAATCAAAAACGGCATGAGGGGGCTGCTGCCTGCCAGGCTGATTGAGCCTGTTCTAGATGCGGCCTATCTGAAGCCTGACCGTATGATAAACACCGTTACCAGAGAAGAACGGCATCGGCTGGCGCAGGTGCTGAAGGGACTGAGCATGGTCATCAGCGGCACCCGTCCTCTTTCTGAGGCGATTGTTACCGCAGGAGGCGTGGATGTCCGGGAAATCAATCCCAAGACCATGGAATCCCGCCTGGTGAAGGGTCTGTACTTTGCCGGGGAGGTTGCGGATGTGGATGGCTACACCGGCGGCTTCAATCTGCAGGCAGCTTTTTCCATGGGAGCAGCTGCGGGCAGCTGGAGCGTCTGGAACGATTGAGCAGCAGAGGATGGGAGATTTGTATATGGCAAACAGGATTGTAGAAAAAATTCGTAAGGGTCTGCGGGGAGAGCTGGTAATTCCGGGGGATAAATCCGTTTCTCACCGCAGCGTCATGCTTTCGGCATTGGGAAATACGCCGGTGCATATCACCAATTTCCTGCCTTCGGCGGATTGTCTGGCTACAGTGGAGGTAATGCGTGCCTTGGGAGCTGAAGTGGAAATCATCAGTGCCACTGAGCTGATAGTCAAGGGCAACGGACTGCACGGGCTGCGGGAGCCTGCTACTCTGCTGGATGCGGGCAATTCCGGCACGACGCTGCGCCTGCTGATGGGGCTGCTGTCACCTCAGTCCTTTGTGTCTACTTTTACGGGGGACAGCTCTTTGCATCAGCGCCCCATGGGCAGGGTCATCAAGCCTCTGAGCCAGATGGGGGCGAAAATCGTCGGCAGAGCCGGCAACAGCAAGCTGCCGATCACAATTGTTCCCCCGGAGGGGAGGCTGCAGGGCATTGCCTACAAGATGCCTGTAGCCAGCGCCCAGGTGAAGTCTGCCGTACTGCTGGCAGGGCTTTTTGCGGAGGGTACGACCAGTGTGGAGGAGCCGTATCCATCCCGCAACCATACTGAACTGATGCTGGAAGCCTTCGGCGTCCGCCTCGGCCATGAGGGGAATACTGTCAGCATACAGGCACAGGATGAGCTGGCTGCTCCGGAGGAAATCATTGTGCCGGGAGATATCAGCTCTGCGGCTTTTTGGCTGACAGCTGCTTCTGTGATTCCTGACAGTGAGCTTCTGCTGAAAAATGTCGGCATCAATCCTACCCGTACCGGTATACTTGATGTATTGGCGGCAATGGGGGCGGATATTACCCTGTTGAACAGGCGCAGCAGCGGCAGCGAGCCGGCGGCGGATATTCTGGTTCGTTCGGCCAGGCTGCATGGCACCAGCTTTGGTGCTGATATTATGCCGCGTCTGGTGGATGAGATTCCGGCAATTACGGTGGCTGCCATGTTTGCTGAAGGGCAGACTGTCATTACGGGCGCTGGTGAGCTGCGGGTCAAGGAGACAGACAGGATACAGGCGCTCAGTGATCAGTTCAACAAGCTGTGCCCTTGTATTGCCGCTGCGGAAGATGGCCTTATCATCAATGGCAGCAGCAAAAATATATGGCAGAAGGGCACCTGCTTCAGCTATGACGATCATCGTATCGCCATGACGATTGCCATTGCGGGCATGGCCGGCAATGGTGCGGAGATAGAAAGGCCGGACTGCATTGATGTTTCATATCCTGGCTTTTATGATGAGCTGGCAAGTCTGTATTAAAACCTCAAAGGAGTAGAAAAAATGAAAAATCTTGTTGTGGCAATAGATGGGCCTGCCGGTGCAGGCAAGAGCACCGTGGCTCAGCTGGCTGCCAAAAAGCTGGGCTGTACCTATATTGATACAGGAGCCATGTACAGAGCTGTGGCATGGAAGGCACTGCAGCAGGGCCAGCCTGTGACCGACGAGCTGATTGTTGAAATAGCCAGAGATATCCAGGTAGTGCTGCGGTATATTGATGGAAAGACCACAGTAGCTGTAGATGGTGTCGATGTAACCGGTGAAATCCGTACTCCGGAGGTGACGGCGATTGTTTCTCAGGTAGCAGCTTTGGGGCCAGTACGGACGAAAATGGTTGATTTGCAGCGGCAGATGGCAGAAAGCGGTTCTGTGCTGATGGATGGCAGGGATATCGCTACCAGTGTACTGCCGGATGCCAATGTGAAAATCTTTTTGACTGCCTCCATTGAGGAAAGGGCACGGCGCCGTTACAGGGAAATGCAGGCAAAGGGCTATGCTGTGGAGCTGGAGGAGCTGCAGGCAGATATTGCGGCAAGGGATAAGGCGGACAGTGAGCGTAAGATTTCACCGCTGGTGCAGGCTCCCGATGCAGAGCTCCTGGATACCAGCTGCATGAGCATTGATGAGGCGGTGCAGGCTGTCATTGACCGCTGCAATTCGGAAAAGCGCAGGTGATATAATATGTTTTATAAAATATTACGACTGGTTCTGCAAATTTTTTTTGGCGTCCTTTTTCGCCCGCAAATCATAGGCAGGGAAAATGTGCCGCTGCAGGGCGGCATGATCATGGCTGCCAATCATCTCAGCAATTGGGATCCGCCGATGGCCGGCGCATATATGCCGCGGCCTGTTGCCTATATGGCAAAGGAGGAGCTTTTCAAGCCGGCTCTTGCAGGTGCCATTATCAGAAATCTGTATGCCTTTCCTGTAAAACGGGGAGCGGCTGATCGCGGCGCCATCAAAACGGCTTTAGGCATTTTGAAGCAGGGGTTGTGCCTGGGAGTATTTCCTGAGGGAACACGAAACAAGACAGGAAAGCTCGGCAAGGCTGAATCAGGAGCAGCGCTTTTGGCAGCTATGAGCAAGGCCCCGGTTGTGCCGACTGCTATTATCAATACCAATAAAATTTTCCAGTCCGGCAGCCTGTTTCCTAAGGTAAAGGTAATTTTTGGAGAACCGATTTATTTTGAAGGAAAGCATAATGATAAAGAGGCTTTAGCGGCTTTTTCAAAAAAAATCATGGAAAAAATCGAAATTTTGATAAATTTGCATAGCCAATAGACAAAATTCATGTTATAATGGCAGAGTGTTTTAGGTTGAAATTTCTTTTTTTGTATTTGAGGTGCCTGATGTTGGAGGTTCGTTTAGCAGAAAATCTCGGGTTTTGCTATGGAGTCAAGCGTGCTATTCAGCTTGCTGAAGATTCTGCAGAGCCGGATACAAGGTCATATACTCTCGGTCCGATTATCCACAATCCACAGATGGTGGCACGGCTGGCAGAGGAAGGAATCGGCAAAATAGACACGCTGGATGAGATTTCAGAGGGGACGGTCATTGTGCGTTCTCATGGTGTCGGCCCTCATGTCTATGAAAAGATTGAGCGCAAAGGGCTGGGACTGGTTGATGCTACCTGTCCGCATGTGCGCAAGGCTCAGAGTGCCGCGAAAGCATTTGCAGATGATGGCTGTCAGGTTGTCATTGTGGGTGACAGAAATCATCCTGAAGTACAGAGTATTCTTGAGTGGGCCGGAGCGGGAGCTGTGGCTGTGGCCTCTGAGGCGGAGGCAGAAGATCTGCCCTTGTATGGCAGGCTGGGCATTGTGTCTCAGACTACCTTTTCAGGCGTAAAATTCAAGAGTATTGTAAATAAGTTGTTGGACAAATCCTCGGATGTGCGGATTCTCCGTACCATCTGTACTGCTACGGATCAGCGTCAGTCGGCAGCCGTGAAGCTTGCGGGCCAGGTTGAATGCATGATTGTCGTGGGGGGAAGGAACAGTGCCAACACAACAAAGCTGGCGCAGCTTTGTGCAGAAAAGTGTAAAACATACCACATCGAAACCGCCGCAGAGGTGTGTGACGAATGGTTTGCTACAATAAAAAAAATTGGTATTACAGCCGGTGCTTCTACACCGGACTGGATTATCAAGGAGGTTTACGAGAAGTGTCAGAAGAAATGAACATGGAAGCTTTATTAGCAGCAGAAGAAGAATCTATTAAGGAGATAAATGAGCACGATTTGGTAGAAGCATTAGTTGTTGCAGTAAACGACAATGAAGCTATCGTCAATATCAAGGGTAACAAAAATGATGTGCCTATCGCGAAGCATGAGCTGGCTGATCCTGCTCCTGAGTCTGCCCGGGACATCGTTAAGATTGATGATGTAATCGAAGTCCTGGTTGTGTCCAAGGGCGGCGAGAATGGTCTGGTTGTATCCAAGGTGAAGGCTGATCGTCTTGCATCCTGGAAGGAACTGGATGGTATTGTTGAGAAGGGTGAGCCTGTAGATGCAGAGGTTACCCAGGTTGTAAAGGGCGGCTTGGTTGCTCGTGTGATGGGTGTTCGCGCATTCATTCCGGCATCCCAGGTTGATCTCCATTATGTCAAGGAGCTGGACGGCTATGTTGGCCAGACAGTAAAGGCTCTGCCTTTGGAACTGGATATCCGCAAGCAGCGTTTGGTTCTGTCCCGTCGTCAGGTCCTGGAGTCTGAGCGTGAGGCAAATCGTGCAAAGGTATTCGAGACCATCCATGAGGGTGATACTGTCGAGGGTACGGTAAAGCGTTTGGTTGATTACGGCGCATTCATTGATATCGGTGGTGTTGACGGCTTGGCTCATATCTCCGATCTTTCCTGGAGCCGTGTCAAGAAGCCTAGTGATGTTCTGCAGGAGGGTCAGGTTCTCCAGGTTAAGATCAAGAACATCGATCCTGAGGCTGGCCGTATTTCCTTGTCTGTCAAGGAGACGATGCCGGATCCATGGCTGGAGAAGGCTGAGAAGTATGAGGAAGGTTCCATTATCAGCGGTACTATTATCAAGCTGACCGACTTTGGTGCATTCATGGAAATAGAGCCTGGCTTTGACGGCCTCATCCCTATGGGTGAGCTGGCTGCTAAGCGCATCAATCGTGCGGATGAAGCTGTAGAGCTGAATCAGCAGGTAAATGTCAAGATCCTCCATATCGATATGAAGAGGAAGCGCATTTCCCTGAGCATCACCAAAGCTAACAATGGTGAGGCTGCAGAGTAATTTCTGCAACTAAAAAGAAATTTTGTAAGGAGTGGTGGCGACATCACTCCTTATTTAAGGTTGTAAAAGCCTGTGTTATGAGCAATCTATTAAAGAAAACGGATATATAAGGGCGATGCAAATGTATGGGAAGATATTGACAGTTCCTTCCGGCAGTCTGGCGGACGAGCTGGAGCTGATTCCAGGTGATAAAATTTTGGAAATCAATGGAATGAAGCTGAGGGACATTATTGATGTAAGTTTTGCCATGGCCTGCGAGGATGTCGAGATGCTTGTGGAGCATGAGGATGGCCAGCAGGAAATGTATGAATTCGATAAGGATTATGATGAGGAGCTGGGGGTAGAGTTTGAGTCTGCCGTTTTTGACGGCATCAGGCACTGTGCCAACAACTGCTGTTTTTGCTTTGTGGACCAGGTTGCACCTGATATGCGCGACAGTCTGAATATCAAGGATGATGATTACCGCATGTCATTTTTGTACGGTAATTTCATTACCCTGACCAATATGGTGCCGGCAGACTTTCAGCGAATCAGGCAGTATCATCTTTCACCGCTTTTCGTTTCCGTGCAGTGCACAAATCCAGAGCTGCGCCGGGAGATGCTGCGCTGCCGCACAGCGGACAGGCTTGCCGAGCAGCTTGACAGACTGGAAGAGGCAAATGTTGAATACCATACACAGATTGTCCTGTGCCGGGATTTGAATGACGGGGCTGAGCTGAATCGTTCCATTCAGGATATTTTGGCCCGTCAGCCTCACGCCTTATCAATGGCGATTGTGCCTGTTGGCCTGACCAGGTTCCGCCAGGACTGCTATCCGCTGAAAAGCTTTGATGCGGAAAGTGCCGCCAGAGTAGTAAAGCAGGTAGAGGTATATCAGCAGCAGCAGCGGGCAAAGGATGGACGCACCTTTATATATTTGTCTGACGAATTTTATCTTTTGTCCGGCTGTCCTCTGCCGCCGGCAGAATATTATGACGGATTTCCTCAGCTGGATAACGGTATTGGGCTGGCCAGAAATTTTATTGAGGAATTCAAGGCTGCTCAAAGGGGAGCTGAAGCCGTCAAGGGAGAGGCTGACAGACGCCAGCGGGTAGCTGTGGTGTCAGGAACTGCCATAGCTAATTTGATGCAGAGGCTGGCTGATTCACTGCAGCTGGCTGGGCTGGAGGTCATTACAGTACCCGTGCCGAATAATTATTTTGGTACGAGCGTCAATGTGTCAGGCCTGTTGACTGCCTGTGATATGCTAGCATGCCTGAAAAATCTGGCAGATGAGCTGGATGGTATCCTGATTCCGGAATCCGCACTGAGAAGCGGTGATAATATTTTTTTGGATGATGTGACCCTGGCCGATTTTTGTGCGAGTCTGCCATGCAGAGTGGAAACTGTTGGAGGAGGCAGGGATTATTTTGCTGCTCTGACAGACTGGGATAATTACAGTGGCGTCGGGAATGAGCCTGCCGCCTATATGTGGCAGAGTAATGCTGCCTATACCAAGAGAGGAGGCATATAAATGAGCAAACCTATTGTAGCGATTGTTGGACGCCCGAATGTGGGCAAATCCACACTGTTCAATCAGATTGGCAAACGCCGTGTGTCGATTGTGGACGATATGCCAGGTGTTACCCGTGACCGTATCTACATGGAGGCGGAATGGCTGAGCCATAGCTTTACTATGATTGATACGGGGGGCATTGAATTCGAGGATGCAGATCATATCCTCAAATCCATGCGTCAGCAGGCAATTGTAGCCATGGAGGAGGCGGATGTCATTGTCTTTGTGGTAGACGGCCGTGCGGGTCTTACTACTGCAGATGAAGAGGTGGCCCGTATTCTGCGCAATACCAAAAAGCCGGTGATTTTGGCGGTGAATAAGGTTGACAGCCCTCAGCAGGAGGCTGGCGTATACGAATTTTATGGATTGGGGCTGGGCGATCCTGTAGGCATTGCAGCGTCCAATTCCCTTGGACTGGGCGATTTGCTGGATGCTGTAGTAGCAGCTTTTCCAGAGCATGACAATGAGGATAAGGAAACAGACGAAATCAGTATAGCTGTTATTGGCCGGCCAAATGTGGGCAAATCCTCTATCGTAAATTCGCTCATCGGCGAGAACCGCGTCATCGTCAGCAATGTGCCCGGCACAACCCGTGATGCCATTGATACTCATTTTGTTGCTGACGATATTAAATTCATGCTGATTGATACCGCCGGTATGCGCAGAAAGGGCAGAATCGACGAGGCTGTCGAGCGCTACAGTGTCATGCGCTCTCTGCGGGCCGTGGATAGGGCTGATGTAGTGCTGATGGTCATCAGTGCGGAGGAGGGCATTACCGAACAGGATAAAAAAATCGCCGGTTATGCCCATGATTCGGGCAAGGGTGTAATCATTGTAGTGAACAAATGGGATATATATCCTGACAAGGATGATAAATCCACACTGCGCTTCACAGAGGAGCTGCGGGATGAAATCGGCTTCCTGCAGTATGCACCGGTGCTGTATACATCTGCTTTGACCGGACAGCGTATCCAGCGTATTACCGAGCTGGTCAAATATGTGGCAGATCAGCAGTCCATGCGCATACAGACCAGCGTCCTCAACGAGCTGATTCGGGATGCGGTTTCTGTAAATCCGCCGCCGTCTCACCGCGGTAAGCAGCTGAAAATTTTCTTTATGACCCAGGCTGATATTCAGCCGCCTAAATTTATTGTTTTTGTCAATGACCCTGAGCTTATGCATTTTTCCTATCTGCGCTTTTTGGAGAATCGGCTGAGGGAAAGCTTCGGCTTCGAGGGCACACCGCTGAAGCTGATCGTGCGGGGCCGCAAGGACGAGGAGGACTATTGAGATGCTTGAGCTTATTGTTGCAGCAGCTGTCAGCTATGTATTAGGCTCTGTTCCCAATGGTCTGATCTTGGGCAGAGCTGTCTGGGGAATTGACCTCCGCCAGCATGGCAGCAAAAATATCGGTGCGACGAATGCCTGGCGTACAATCGGCAAGGCCGGCGGTATCAGTATTTTTGTGCTGGATATGCTCAAGGGGGCAGTCAGTGCCTATCTGGGAATCCATCTGGGCGGCAGCGAGCTGGCAGGCATAATATGCGGTCTGCTGGCGATTGCCGGTCATTCCTGGTCTATATTTTTAGGCTTCAAAGGCGGTAAGGGAGTTGCCACTGGCCTGGGTGTGATTCTCATGCTGATGCCGTGGGTGACGCTGATTGTTTTCGTCGTATGGTTTGTCATAGTCAGGCTGACAGGCTATGTGTCGCTTGCTTCGATGGTTGGAGCGGTTTTGGTGCCTGTTTTGGCACTGCTGTTCAGTCTGCATACAGAATTCCTGGTTTTGGGACTGATTGCGGCGGTGTTCATAGTTTACCGGCACAAGGCCAATATCAGCCGACTGCTGAATGGTACGGAAAGCAAAATCAAATCGGCGAAATAGTTGAATGGCTGCCAGAGAATAAATATGGTTTTTCATAAATGTTGCGGTATGAGAATGCAGTACAGGCAAGGTGCTGCTTTGTACCGCAGCATTTATTTTTTTACCAGATTATACACTATCCTCTTTAGCACCCCAGCGCCCCTGAAGGTGCTCTTCTTTTTGTTTTATACTAAAAAAAATAACAAATGTCTACTGGT
>JAQUZO010000056.1 GCA_028691285.1 Anaerovibrio sp.
GTTGCGATCATGATTGCGGCAGTCATCACAATACTGCTGACCTGGTTTTTAAGCAACAATATTATGAAGGATGCCGGTATTACCGTGATTGATTTAGATAATTCCCGTTACAGCCGGGAATTGATCCAAAAAATAGATACTTCTGTCTATATGAAGGTAGAAAATGTAGTTTATACTCCTGGCAGCCCTGAAAAATTTTTCTTTATGGAGCGCAGTGTTGCAGCTATCTGCCTCCCTAAGGGGCTGGAAAAAGATCGTTACAGCAATACAAGTACCAGTATTGGCGCACTTTATGATAATATCAATGCTGCCAGCACTGGAGAAATTAAGGCGGCTCTCAATGAGATAATAGCTATGGAAAACGAGCAGGGAGGCGGACACATTTCTTTGAATGAGCGGCTGCTTTTCAATCCTGTTGGCTCCAGCAGCAGCGGTGAAGTGCTGAATTTTCTTTTCTTCTTTTCATCGATGTTTTTTGCCTTTGCCACTTTAGGCATTGTTCCACGACTGAGGATGGAAAATAAGCTGGAATTAATTCTGGCTGAAGGGAATCCGCTGGATATTTTGTTGCGTCTGGTTCCTTACTGGGGCTGTTTGTTGACTGCATTGTCCATAGGACTGACAATTTTGCGCTTTGTTGGCGATTTGGTTATCAACGGCAATCTGCTGCTCTTTTTGTTCAGTCAAATTCTCTATGTCTTCGTCTTGGGTGTTTGCTGTGTTATAATGGGCTGGAATGCAGGCCATCCAAGCCTGGCCTCCAGCCGGATGATATTATTTGTGCCTTTGGGCTTTATTCTGGGCGCTGCAGTGCCTATGCCGCTACTTGCTGATTGGGTACGAGTAGGAGCGCATCTTTTTCCTCTGACCTGGGAATTTAATTTTGTCAGAGATATTTTATTGCGTGGAGCAAGCTTTTGGGATATTGGTAAGTTGTTTGGGCTGTTCCTGGTGTACATCGGCAGCGTGTTGGGGCTTTATGGGCTTATTTTCAGACACGCCTGTAAAAATATCGATCTGCAAAAGCTATGCGTTGCCAGACGCAATGCTAGAGAAATGATTCAAAGTTAAAAAAGCACGGCGTTTAGTGCATAATCAAAATCTATGGGAGTTCATGTTGTTGGAATTGAAACAAGGTTAAAAGTATGACATTTATTGCATAACCAAAAAGCAGGCCGGAACTTCCTGCACAGAAGCCCGGCCTGCTTTGTATTTTGTGGTATTCTATTTGGGATATTGTCTCTTACTGCACAGCGTCAATGGCTGGTGCGGTGTGATTGTTGATGCAGTCGGCGGTAATGGTCACTCTGCGCGGCTCATCGGAGCGTGGGATGTCGAACATCACATCCAGCATGGTGTCCTCGATGATGCCCTTGAGGGAACGGGCGCCGGTCTTCCGCTCGATGGCCTTTTGAGCGACGGCTCTCAGAGCGTCTTCCTCGAACTCCAGCGTGACATTGTCCATTTCCATCAGCTTTTTATACTGCTTGACCGGTGCATTGCGCGGCTCGGTGAGGATGCGCAGCAGTGCGTCCTCATCCAGGGTTTCCAGGGTGCAGATGACGGGCAGGCGGCCGATGATTTCCGGGATGATGCCGAATTTCATCAGATCCTCCGGCGTTACCTGATGGATAAGCTCATTGTACTGAGGCTTTTCTGTCTGCGCCTCGATTTTTGCGCCGAAGCCGATATTGGAGTCGGTTTTTTTCAGCCTTTTGGCGATGATTTTTTCAATGCCGACAAAGGCACCGCCTACGATAAAGAGAATATTTTTGGTGTTCACCTTGATGGTAGGTGCTTCCGGATGCTTGCGCTGTCCCCGGGCGGTAAACTCCACCTCGTTGCCCTCCAGCATTTTCAGCAGTGCCTGCTGTACGCCTTCATGGCCAGGGTCGGCGGTAATGGTGTTGTTTTCGCCGGACTTGCGGGCGATTTTGTCGAATTCATCCAGGTAGATGATACCGTGTTCACAGCGGGCAACATCCTTGTTGGCAGCATAGTAGAGGTTGCGGACAGCGACCTCTACATCGGAGCCGACAAAGCCTGCCTCTGTAAGGCTGGAGGCATCGGTTACTGCAAATGGGATATCCAGCAGCCTTGCCAAATGAGACAGGAGAGCCGTTTTGCCGCAGCCGGAAGGCCCCATGATGATGACATTGGATTTTTCGATTTCGTCCAGCTCATCCTCCTGATGGTCAAAGCCATATTTCATTCGCTTGTAGTGATTGTAGATGGCAACGGATAAAATCTTTTTGGCCCTGTCCTGATTGATGATGTACTGGTCGAGGTACTCCTTGACCATGTGCGGCTTGATATTTGCCATTTCCTTGTCGATATCCACAGCAGATTCAGCCTTCTGCTGCTCCAGCTCATCAGCCTGATGTGCCTCGATGGCATGGTAAATATCTGTGATGCACTTGGAGCACAGGGCAAAACCGGAACGCGGGTCGTAAATCGGCAAATCATATTGGGATTTGGGTACAATGCGGCGTTTGCAAAAGCTGCACTGGATTGTTGCTTCATTTTCAGCCATAATATTTCCTCTCTATATTCAATCCTTATGTTTTTAATCTAACATTATATATTATGGTGTATACCAGATAAAATTTCAACATATTTTTTCGGACAGCAGTTGCGCCGAAGGGTGGGCTATGATATAATATCACAAGTCGGATTTCAGAATCCGTGAAGTTGATTTTTTCGGCTTTGTCCCATTTTGGGAAGTTAAGTCGGACCAAGTCTTCGCAGAGAGGGCTTGTAATACTCCCAATATGGGAAAAGCGAGGTGTATATAAATGCAGAATGGTATTCATCCAGAGTTCTTTGAGGCAAAGGTTGTATGTGGCTGCGGCAATACCTTCACTACCGGCTCCACCAAGGCTGAGCTGAGAGTTGATGTTTGCTCCAAGTGCCATCCTTTCTTCACCGGTCGTCAGCGTGATATTGCTGCTGGTGGTCGTATTGAGAAGTTCAACAAGCGCTACGCAAAATAAGAACTGGGAGAGCAGGACCTTGGGTCCTGCTCTTTTTTTTAGAAAATTTTCATGGGAATGTGGTATACTTGATTAGCCTGCCGGGATATGATGGGACGGACGAAATTTGCCGCAGGCCGTATTATGGAGCAATGTCTTGATTTGAAAGGACTTATATAGATATGAAGGAAAAGAAACTTACCATCGGAGGGCAGGCGGTTATTGAAGGCGTGATGATGCGCGGGCCGGAGCTGGTGGCTACTGCTGTCAGGACTCCCGGCGGCACAATCGAGCTGGAGGTCAAGCCTGTCAATTCCATCAGCGATAGATTTCCGGTTTTCAAGAAGCCCATGCTGCGGGGCTGCGTATCTCTGCTGGAATCCCTGGTCATGGGTATCCGTTCCCTGGGTTATTCTGCGCAGATGGCGGGCGAGGAGGATGAACAGCTCAGTGACAGGGAGCTGGCAGGCACTATTGTCTTTGCTTTTGCCTTGGCGGCAGTGCTGTTTATCGCCATTCCCACAGGCGCGGCCAGGCTGTTCCATTTTATCACAGAGGAGCCGATTTTTCTGAATCTCATGGAGGGTGTGCTGCGCCTTGTCATTTTTATGGCATATATTTTTGCTATTTCCCGCATGAAGGACATCCAGCGGGTTTTTCAGTATCATGGGGCAGAGCATCAGACGATTGCCTGCTTTGAGGCAGGAGAGCCCTTGACGGTGGAAAACGCAGCCAGGCATACCAGGCTGCACAAGAGGTGCGGCACCTCCTTCCTGCTGATTGTCATGCTGGTCAGCATTTTCGTCTTTGCCTTTTTAGGCTGGCCGAGCCTGGCAGAACGCATTGTGAGCCGGATTGTCCTTTTGCCGGTGGTTGCAGGGCTTTCCTATGAAATTATCCGCCTTTCTGCCAACTCCGACAATTGCGTGCTTGGCTGGGCGGTCAAGCCGGGGCTGTGGCTGCAGAAGCTGACCACCCGCAGGCCGGAGCCTGCCATGCTGGAGGTAGCCATTGAGTCTGCCAAGGCGGTGCTGCCCAAGGACAAGATTCCGGATGGCAGCGGCAGCTATCTCTAAGCAGGAGCAATCGGATTTACTGGAATATAGTTTTGATATAGATGGAGTAAAAATATGAATATGATGGATAAGCTGCAGGCCGTTGAAGACAAATACCTGGAGCTGGAATCGCTCATCAGTGACCCCTCTGTATTGGCAGATATGCCTAAATGGCAGAGGTACAGCCGTGAGCATGCCGGGCTGGAGCCTATTGTGACAGCCTACAGGGAATATAAAAGGATTTGTCAGGGGATTGAGGATGACAGGGACATGCTCAGTGAGGGCATTGAGGAGGATGAATTCCGTCACATGGTCGAGGAGGAACTGTCCGAGCTGCGCACCCGCCGGGAGGAGCTGGACAATGAGCTGCCGGTTTTGCTGCTGCCCCGTGACCCCAATGATGACAAAAATGTGATCGTAGAGATTCGCGGCGGTGTAGGCGGTGAGGAAGCTGCCCTTTTTGCCGGGGATTTGTTCCGTATGTATTCCCGCTATGCGGAGAGCCAGGGCTGGAGGGTCAGCATCCTGGATGCCAATGCTACCGAAATCGGCGGCTTCAAGGAAATTTCCTTTGCGGTAGAAGGCAGCGGTGCCTACAGCAAGCTGAAATACGAGAGCGGCACTCATCGCGTGCAGCGGGTGCCTGTGACAGAGTCTGGGGGGCGTATCCATACCTCGGCTGTTACTGTAGCGGTGCTGCCGGAGGCGGACGAGGTGGATGTGGACATCAAGCCGGAGGAGCTGCGGATTGATACCTATCGTGCCGGTGGAGCCGGGGGGCAGTATGTAAACAAGACTGAGTCTGCCATCCGTATTACGCATTTGCCTACAGGCATTGTGGTGCAGTGCCAGGATGAAAAATCCCAGCTGAAAAATAAAGAAAAGGCGATGCGTGTCCTGAGAGCCAGGGTACTGGAGCAGGCTCAGCAGCAGCAGTTTGATGCCATTGCGGCTGACAGGAAAAGCCAGGTAGGCTCCGGTGACCGCAGCGAGCGCATCAGGACCTACAATTTTCCTCAGGGCAGAGTTACCGACCACCGCATCGGACTGACTCTTCACAAGCTGGATTTTGTTTTGAACGGCCAGCTGGACGAGCTTTTGAACGGCTTGATTACTGCCGATCAGGCAGAACGCCTGAAAAGGGTGCAGTGAAATGGCAGCAGACAATAAAGCAGCCGGAGCAGGCAGGACAGAGACATGGACCATCGGCAAAATCCTGAAATGGACGGAGCAGTATTTTCAGAAGGCAGGGCTGGATTCACCCAGGCTGGATGCGGAGGTGCTGCTTTCCCATGTGCTGAAAAAAGAACGGATTTTTCTTTATGTGCATTTTGAACAGCCCATGGAAGCAGCGGAACTGGCGGCTTATCGGGAATGTATCAAAAAACGAGTGCAGCGTCAGCCAGTGGCGTATATCACAGGTCACAAAGAATTCATGGGACTGGATTTCAAGGTGACAGAGGCGACTCTGATTCCCCGGCCGGATACGGAAATTTTGGTAGAGGCGGTGCTGCAGCGTTTGAAGCCCGGATGTACAGATTCCCTGATTGCGGATATCGGTACGGGCACCGGCGCGATTTGCCTGTCGCTTTTGAAATATCTGCCCCAGCTTAGGGCTGTGACAGTGGATGTTTCCCAGGCGGCTTTGGCTGTGGCGGAGGAAAATGCTGCGGCACTGGGGCTTTCCGACAGGCTGGAGCTGCTCCAGGGTGATCTGCTCCAGCCCTTGAGGTCAGGAACACAGCGTTTCAATGCCATCGTGTCCAATCCTCCCTATATACCCAGGGCGGAAATCGCCGGACTGGAGGAGGATGTACGCTCCTTTGAGCCAATGGGTGCACTGGACGGAGGCGAGGATGGCCTGGACTTCTATCGCCGTCTGCTGGCAGAGGGGGCAGAGCTTTTGGCACCGGAGGGCTTTTTGGCCTTGGAAGCCGGTATTCATCAGGCGCAGCAGCTGAAAAGCATGGCGGCAGAGCTGCCTCAGTGGGGCAAATGTGAAATCATTCGGGATTTGGCAGGTATAGAGCGTGTGGCAGTGCTCTGGAAAGTGTGACGAATTATGCTCAGGCAGGGAAATTTTCATCTCCATACGGAAATGGTGCAGATAAGCAATCTGCAGAGACAGCAGCAGGATATCCGCCGGGCGGCAGAGGTGCTGAAAGCGGGCGGCCTGGTGGCGTTCCCCACGGAAACCGTTTACGGCATCGGCGCATTGGCTCTGGAGGAGGCTGCAGTGGAAGCGCTGTACGCAGCGAAGAACCGTCCCAGGGACAAGGCGTTTTCCCTGCAGGTGGCGGACATCAATATGGTACAGCAGGTGGCAGCCTGTGTGCCGCAGATGGCAAGACGGCTGATGGAAAAATTCTGTCCTGGACCAATTACTCTTGTGTTGCCCAAGGGAGACAGGGTATCCTATCGGCTGACAGGCGGCAGGGATACGGTGGGGGTGCGGATTCCTGACCATCCTATCGCCTTGGCGCTTCTCAGGAGTGCAGGTGTGCCTTTGGCAGTGCCGAGTGCCAATATATCCGGGCATATCAGCCCCAGGACTGCACAGGAGGTCTATGGGGATATGGCCGGGCGGCTGGATATGATTTTGGATGGAGGAGCCTGCACTCTGGGACGGGAATCCACCATTGTGGACTGCACGGGAAGAGTACCGGAGATTATCCGTCATGGTGCGGTCGAGGCAGCTGAGATCATGGCGGCGCTGGGATGATTTCATAGGGAAATTTATACAGATTTTGGCTGGGCAGGCAGCTGAGATCTGTATTTTTTATGTCTAAAATGTAGTATAATTTTATGTGTGTATTATGTTTAAGGGAGGTTTTTTTTATGGACAGCAAATTGACAAAGGCTTTGCAGCTGAAAAACGAGGCTGTGGCAGTCTATCGTTCCGATTCCCTGCCGGAGGGAGCGCTGCAGTTCAAGCCGGGAGTATGGGGCTGTGTAGCAGCCATGCTGAATGCTGCCGCCAAGGGGAGAACGGCAGCTTTCTGCGATGAAACCACTGTATGCGTGGGAGGCAGAGCCGGGCTGGGGCTGGCACCATATCCTCATGGTTACATCGAAAAGTTCCTGTCTGACGGTGAGGGCATCGACCGGGAAGGGGAGCGTTACAAGCAAAGTGCCGAGCTGGCGCTGGAATTTATGGACAATATCCCGCAGATTGCCAAGAAAAAATATGTTGTATTCATGCCGCTCTCCAAAATGGACGAGAAGCAGCAGACACCGGAGGCAGTGGTTTTTCTGGTTGACCCTGACCGGCTGTCTGCTCTGGTGACGCTGGCCAATTTCGATGTCCGCACGCCGGATACAGTCAAGCTGCTCTTTGGGGCTGGCTGCACCCAGAGCGTCTTGTATGCTCTGGCGGCTTTTGAAAAACAATCCGATGAATGCTATCTCGGCATGACGGATTTGTCTGCCCGCAAGTGCATTGACAAAAACCATTTATCCTTCAGTATTCCCTACAACAGATATTTGGCAATGGAAGCCAATACAGACTCCTGTTTTTTCCGGACAGAGACCTGGCAGATTATTTCCAGGCGTTTGGAGTAGAGAAAAAAATCCTGCACATTTGCTGTGAATATGTTAAAATAGGAGCGTGTTTGCAAAGAATACATTTGTATATCAATAAATATTTGCCTGCAGGGAATGAAGGGAGTTAATACTTTGAAATTGGTTATTGGCTGCGATCATGGCGCACTTGAGCTGAAGGACGCGGTAAAAAAGGTTTTGGCTGAGTTTGAGGATATCCAGGTTGAGGATATGGGCACATATACTGCGGCTTCGGTGGATTATCCCGATATTGCTGAGAAGGTATGCGCGGAAATCACCAGCGGCAGGGCTGAGCGGGGGATTGTGCTCTGCGGTACCGGGCTGGGCATTTCGATTGCAGCCAACAAGCTGCCGGGCATCAGAGCGGCACTTTGCCATGATGTCTTTTCTGCCCGTATGTCCAGGGAGCATAACGATGCCAATGTGCTGGCGATGGGCGGTCGGGTGATTGGCTTTGGCCCTGCGGGAGAAATTGTCCGTACCTGGGTAACCACGGATTTTTCTCAGGATGAACGGCACCAGCGCCGTATTGACAAGATGATGGCATTGGCAGATAAGTAATTTGTGTGGAGGTATTTACAAATGGCTTTAATGAATGATTTGAAAACTGTTGACCCGGAGATTGCAGCAGCAATCGGGGCTGAGCTGAACCGCCAGCAGAACAAGCTGGAGCTGATTGCTTCCGAGAATATCGTCAGCACGGCTGTCATGACGGCTCAGGGCAGCGTGCTTACCAACAAATATGCTGAGGGCTATCCTGGCAAGCGCTATTACGGCGGCTGCGAGCATGTGGATGTAGTGGAGCAGCTGGCCATTGACCGTGCCAAGGAGCTGTTTGGGGCAGGCTATGCCAATGTACAGCCTCATTCCGGTGCCCAGGCCAACATGGCAGTATTTTTTGCCCTGCTGCAGCCGGGGGATACTGTCATGGGCATGAACCTTACGGATGGCGGACATCTGACTCATGGCTCACCGGTGAATATGTCCGGCAAATACTTCCATATCGTCCCTTATGGCGTCAGTGAAAAGACTGAGGCTCTGGACTATGATGAAATCCAGAAAATTGCTGAGGAATGCAGGCCGAAGATGATTGTAGCAGGTGCTTCCGCCTATGCCCGCACGATAGATTTCCCTCGCATGGCGGAAATCGCGCACTCTGTAGGAGCTTATCTGATGGTAGATATGGCGCACATTGCCGGCCTGGTTGCCGCAGGCTTCCACCCAAGCCCGGTTCCTTATGCAGATGTGGTCACTACCACAACCCACAAGACCCTGCGCGGGCCAAGAGGCGGACTGATTCTCTGCCGGGATGAGGAATTCGGCAAGCAGTTCAATAAGGCTATTTTCCCTGGCATTCAGGGCGGCCCGCTGATGCATGTCATCGCAGGCAAGGCTGTTGCCCTGAAGGAAGCGCTTTCACCGGAATTCAAGGAATATGCCGCTCAGATCATCAAAAATGCCAAGGCATTGGCGGATACTCTGTCCCAGGACGGCTTCCGCATCGTTTCCGGCGGTACGGATAATCATCTGATGCTGGTGGATTTGAGCAGCAAGGGGATTACCGGCAAGCTGGCACAGAACCTTTTGGATGAGGTAGGCATAACTGCCAACAAGAATACCATTCCTTTTGAGAAGCTCAGCCCGTTTGTGACCAGCGGCATCCGTCTGGGTTCCCCTGCTCTGACCACCCGTGGCTTCAAGGAGGAGGATATGACAGAGGTAGGCAATATCATTGCTCTGGTACTGAACAGTCCTGAGGATGAGGCTGCAAGGGCAGAGGCCCGTCAGCGTGTAGCAGCCCTGTGCGCCAAATATCCTCTGTATGAGTAATTGAAAAGCATACAGAACGAACCTCCTCCGCAGGAGAATTTCAGAGCTGATTTCAGCCTGCTCCCGAGGGCTTGGCTTGCCGCTGATCAACGGGGGCTTGTTCTGCACAGTATATTTTTGCAGTGAAAATTTGAGGCTGGGCTTTGTCCCGGCCTCTTTGTGGAGATTAATAGTAATAAAAGGAGCAACAACATGGCAGATTTAAAGGTAAATGTAATTGATCATCCGTTGATTCAGCATAAACTGACTATTATGCGCAGCAAGGAAACCGGCACGAAGGATTTCCGTGAGCTGCTGGAAGAAATCAGCATGCTCATGACTTATGAGATTACCCGCGATTTTCCTTTGAAGGATGTAGAGATTGAAACTCCGGTCAGCAAATGTATCGGCAAGCAGCTGGCTGCCAGCAGAAAGGTGTGTGTAGTGCCGATTCTGCGTGCAGGCTTGGGGATGCAGAGCGGTGTAGTCAACATGATTCCTGCGGCCAAGGTCGGCCATATTGGTTTGTACCGTGACCCTGAGACGCTGAAGCCGGTGGAGTATTACTGCAAGATGCCGGCAGATATTGCCGAGCGGACCATGATTGTGGTGGATCCGATGCTGGCAACCGGCGGTTCTGCTGCGGCAGCTCTGACTATGCTGAAGGCAAAGGGCGCCAAAAAGCTGATTCTCATGTGTCTGGTTTCTGCACCGGAGGGTATCAGGGTCATCAATGAGGAGCACCCGGATGTACCTCTTTATGTGGCCTCTGTGGATGAAAGGCTCAATGACCACGGCTACATCGTGCCGGGGCTGGGTGATGCCGGCGATCGTATCTTCGGCACCAT
>JAQUZO010000057.1:0-2692 GCA_028691285.1 Anaerovibrio sp.
GCTCGTTCCCTCAATTTGTCCAATTCGGCTGCCATTGTAGCATATGAGGCGATGCGCCAGCTTGACTACAGCAATCTTCAGCAGATGGGCCCGGGGACCCGCAGCTGATTTGCCGGAGAGCTGTTTTGATTTCATAGTGATTTTAGGAGGAATTTTCGTTGAGTAAAATATTCATTACAGGCCATAAAAATCCTGATACAGATTCTATTTGTTCTGCCTTGGGATATGCTGCTCTGAAGCGCAGCCAGGGAGTAGAGGCTGTGGCTGTCCGTCTTGGCAGCATAAGCAAGGAAACCCAGTATGCACTGGATTTCTTTCAGGCAGAGGCTCCTGAGCTGATTCAGAGTGCAGAGGCAAAGCAGCCGGTTATTTTGGTTGACCACAATGAGCCTGCTCAGTCCGTTGATGGGCTGGCGGAGGCAGAGCTGCTGGAGATTGTCGACCATCATCGCCTGGGCGGCCTGAATACAGCCAATCCGATTTTCGTACATATTGAACCTGTCGGCTGTACGGCAACGATTATCGCCGGGATGTTTGAGTGCCGCAAGGCAGAGCTGTCAAAGAAAACTGCAGGTGTTCTCCTTTCAGCTATCATTTCTGATACAGTGCTCTTTAAATCTCCTACCTGCACCGAAAAGGACAAAAAGACCGCTGAGAAGCTGGCAAGCATTGCAGGCGTTGATCTGCAGGAATACGGCATGGCTATGCTGAAGGCCGGTGCTGATTTGGGCGATCTTACTCCGGCGCAGATTGTCCGGACTGATTCCAAGCCATTTTCCTTTGGCAGCTACAAGGCAATTGTCAGCCAGATTTCCGTCATGGATACCACTGATATCCTGGCACAGAAGAATGAGCTGACTGCAGCCATGCAGGAGCTTTGTGCCGCCGAGGGTTATGATCTGGCACTTTTGATGGTTACTGATATTATGGAGGAATCCTCTGAGCTGGTGTTTGTCGGTGAGCCAAAGCAGCTTATCGCTGACGCCTTTGGCAAGGATGCTTCCGGTGATTCTATTTATCTGCCGGGTGTTATGTCCCGCAAGAAGCAGATTGTCCCTCAGCTGACTGAGGCTGCAGCAAAGCTGTAATTCCAGTAACATTTATAAGGCTGCTGATGTATTCTATGGTGTAGTAGGGCGCATCAGCAGCTTTTTTGTCGTTTGCAGCCTAAACCGTTGTATATTTTTTTGTGGAGGAAGTAAACTGTGGATATTTTTTCAGGATTGAATCAGGCACAGCAGGAAGCTGTTGCCTGCCTGGAAGGGCCCCTGCTGATTATGGCAGGAGCAGGTTCAGGCAAGACACGGGTGCTGACCCATCGCATTGCCAATCTTTTGGAGCATGGGGTTGCTCCGTACAGTATTTTGGCAATTACCTTTACCAACAAGGCTGCTGCTGAAATGCGGGAGCGCGTCGAAAATATGATTGGCAGCTATGCCAAGGAAATCTGGCTCAGCACCTTCCATTCTTTTTGTGCCCGTTTTTTGCGCCGGGAGGTAGAAGCCACCGGCATGTATAAAGGCAATTTTGTCATTTATGATTCCGGGGATTCTCAGACCGTGGTCAAAAAGGTCATCCGGGAGCTCAATCTGGATGAAAAGCAGTACAATCCCGGCAGTATCCGCAATGCAATTTCCAGTGCGAAAAATCAGATGCTTGGACCAATTGCCTTTGAGTCCCAGGCCAGTGATTTTTACCAGAAAAAAATTTCCGAGGTATATAAAAAGTATCAGGCTATGCTGAGGGAAAATAATGCCCTGGATTTTGATGATTTGCTGCTGGTGACGGTTTCTTTGCTCTCCGATAGCCAGGAAATCCGCGAAAAATATCAGCGCCGTTTCAGATATATACTGGTGGACGAGTATCAGGACACCAACGGAGCCCAGTATCAGCTGACCAAGCTCCTGGCGGACGGCTGCCGCAATCTATGTGTGGTGGGTGATGCAGATCAGTCCATTTACGGCTGGCGTGGTGCTGATATCAGCAATATCCTGAATTTTGAGCAGGATTATCCTGATGCCCGTACCATCATGCTGGAACAGAATTACCGCTCGACTAAAAATATTCTCGCTGCAGCCAATGCCGTAATCGACAACAATCCAAACCGCAAGAAGAAGCGGCTTTGGACAGATAATTCCCAGGGTGATAAAATTACGACCTATCTGGCTTCTGACGAGCGGGATGAGGCCAGATTTATCACAGATACCATTTCCAAGCAGCATGATATCTACAAAAACTCCTATGGCGACATGGCAATCCTTTATCGTACCAATGCCCAGTCCCGTGTTTTGGAGGAGGCATTCATGCGGGTCGGCCTGCCGTATACGATGGTCGGCGGCCTGAAGTTCTATGACCGCATGGAAATCAAGGATATCACTGCCTATCTGCGGGTGCTTTATAATCCACTGGATTCTGTCAGCCTGCTGCGTATCGTCAATGTACCAAAGCGGGGCATCGGGCAGGCATCTATGGACAAGCTGATGGTCTATGCTGTCGAAAACGATTTAAGCCTTTTTGAGGTCATCGCCAACGAGGAGCTTTTGGAGGCGGTGCCTGGCCTGACGGCACGCAGCAAAAATCCGCTGAAAAAATTTGCCCTGCTTCTATTTGCTTTGATGGAGCGCATGGATAAGCTGGCAGTTTCTGATTTGCTGGAGGAGGTCATCAATGCCAGCGGCTATATTGACGCCCT
>JAQUZO010000057.1:2792-10232 GCA_028691285.1 Anaerovibrio sp.
CTGGAGGCACTTACTGCCGTCCGCAGCATCAGTCCTGCTGTGGCCGGAGCTGTCAGGATGGGAGCAAAGACACTGACTAAACCGGATTTGACCATCCAGTGGAAAACGGGAGATAAAGCAGCTCATGCCAAATGGGGTACAGGAACAGTGGTAGCAGTTTCAGGCTCCGGGGAAGAAACAGAAATTCAAATCAGCTTCCCGGGGATTGGCTTGAAAAAACTGATGCAGAAATATGCACCTTTGAAAAAGCTGTAGCAGCTTCCTGCCCCTGAAGGCTTATGAAAGGTTGATTATATGGATATCAAGGAGATAAAAAAGGAGCTGAGCAGGCTCCGCAAGGAAATCAAGCATCACAATAACTGCTACTACAATAACGATGCCCCTGAAATTTCAGATTATGAATATGACCAGCTGATGCTCAGGCTGAAAGCCATTGAGGGCGATTATCCGGAGCTGATAACCAAGACCTCGCCGACACAGCAGGTGGGTGGCAGAGCGCTGCGTGAAGCAGGGGTTCTGGTGGCACATGATGTCCCGATGCTGTCCCTGCAGGATGTTTTTTCCAAAGCAGAGGTGACCGAGTTTGTGGAGGCTGCCATTGGGCAGCTGGAGGCTCCTGAATTTGTCGTAGAGGAGAAAATTGACGGTCTTTCGTTGGCTCTGCGTTACACCGATGGCCGCCTTACCCAGGCTGTTACCCGCGGTGACGGCATCAACCAGGGAGAGGATGTCACAGAAAATGCCCGTGTCATAAGGGATATCAAACAGCAGCTCAAGGAACCACTGCCTTATTTTGAGGTGCGGGGTGAGGTTTATATGAGCCGTGAGGCTTTTGTGCGCGTCAACGAGCGCCAGGAGCTGCTGGGACTGAAGCCCTTTGCCAATCCGCGGAATTGTGCGGCAGGTACGCTGCGTCAGCTGGACAGCCGTATCACCAGGGAACGGCAGCTTTCCATGTTCGTCTTTAACCTGCAGAGGGTGGAAGGCGGAGAATTTGCCAGTCATACGGAAGCCTATGAATTCATGAAGCAGCAGGGCATCAAGGTAATCCACAACTATCAGCTTTGCCATACGGCAGATGAGGTGCTGCAGGCGATTGATGCCATTGGGGCTTCCCGGGGCAGCCTGCCCTATGATATTGACGGAGCGGTAGTCAAGCTCAACAGCTTTGAACACCGTCAGCAGCTGGGAGCTACTTCCAAGGTGCCCCGCTGGGCCGTAGCATATAAATATCCGCCGGAGGAAAAGGAAACCAGGCTGCTGGATATTGAGCTGTCGGTAGGGCGCACCGGGCGCATTACACCGACGGCTGTTTTCGAGCCGGTACAGCTTTGCGGCACGAGGGTGGAGCGGGCTACGCTGCACAATCAGGACTTCATTGATGATTTGGATATCCGAATCGGTGATGTGATACGGGTATTCAAATCAGGCGAAATCATTCCCAAGATTCGTTCTGTGTGCCGCGAAAAGCGTCCTGCCGGCGCCGTTCCTTTTCGGATTGGCAATACCTGCCCGGCATGCGGACATGGGGCGGTGCGGGAGGAAAACACCGCGGACATCAAGTGTACCAATCCCTCCTGTCCGGCACAGCTGGAGAACCATATCATTAACTTTATCAGCCGCAGCGCCATGGATATCAAGGGAATGGGTGAGCAGAATATCCGTGCCCTGATAGAAGGCGGCTACCTCAAGGATATTGCAGATATTTTTTATTTGGGACAATTCCGTGAGGAATTGATTGCCAGAGGGATAATCGGCAAGGAAAAAAATACAGACAAGGTTCTGCAGGCCATCGAGAAGGCAAAAAACAATGAGCCGCAGCGACTGGTTACCGGTCTGGGCATTGGCGGCATCGGCAGGGCCGCGGCCAGGGAGCTGATGCTCCATTATAAATCTGTCCAGGCGTTATCCGCGGCAGAGGCAGAGGACATTCAGCAGGTAAATGACATTGGCGAAATCACCAGCAAGGCAATTTATGAATATTTCAGGGATGCTGGCAATGCGGATATTATCCATCGCCTGGAAAAGGCCGGTGTGAATATGGAGCTGCAGGATACAGGTGTCGTTGACAGCAGACTGGCAGGCAAAACCATTGTGGTGACAGGCACGCTGCCGACGCTCAGCCGCAGTGAGGCAAAGGCTCTGATTGAAGCGCATCAGGGAAAAGCGGCTGGCTCTGTTTCTAAGAAAACAGCTTATGTTTTGGCAGGTGAAGCAGCGGGAAGCAAGCTGACCAAGGCCCAGGAGCTGGGGATCCCTGTTCTCACTGAAGCTGAATTTATGGCACTTTTGCAGGATAAGCCATGATGGGCGCAAATTGTAATTTTTTGTGTCAATTTGACTAATGTGTGCTATAATAGCATGGTTAATGTGTATTTTATAAATCCTTATATATTTTGGGGGTAGAGTATTTTGAAGAAAATGACAGGTAATGAATTGCGGGAGGCATATCTTCAGTTCTTTGCTGAAAAAAAAGGCCATTTGAGACTGGCCAGCGCATCATTGATTCCAGAGAATGATCCTACGCTGCTGATGGTAGGTGCCGGCATGGCGCCTTTTAAGGCATATTTTACAGGCAAGGTAAAGCCGCCCCGCGGGCGCATTGCCACCAGCCAGCGCTGTGTGCGCACCGGTGATATTGAAAATGTTGGACGCACTGCCCGTCATCAGACCTATTTTGAGATGCTGGGTAATTTTTCTTTTGGCGATTATTTCAAGAAAGAAGCCATTCCATGGTCATGGGAGTTTTTGACAGAAGTACTGGAGCTGCCGAAGGACAAGCTGTGGGCATCCATTTATCCTAAGGACGAAGAAGCCGAAGCACTGTGGAAGGCACAGCCTGGCTTCAATCCTGACCACATTGTCAAGCTGGAGGATAATTTTTGGGAAATCGGCCCTGGTCCGTGTGGGCCGGACAGCGAAATCTTCATTGACCTGGGGGAAGAAAGAGGCTGCGGCAGCCCTACCTGTGGTGTAGGCTGCGACTGCGACCGTTATCTGGAAATCTGGAACAATGTATTTACCCAGTTTGATCGCACTGAGGATGGCCAGTACAATGAGCTGGAGCATAAGAATATTGATACCGGCATGGGACTGGAGCGTATTGCCTCTGTTATGCAGGGAGTAAAGAACAACTTTGAAACGGATCTGCTCTTCCCTATCATTGAGTACGCAGCCAAGGTTTCCGGCATTGCCTATGGCGCCGGTGAGGAAACCGATATTTCCCTGAAGGTCATTGCAGACCATGCCCGTTCCATGACGATCATGATCATGGACGGCATCCTGCCGTCTAACGAGGGCAGAGGCTATGTCCTGCGGCGTATCCTGCGCCGTGCAGTACGCCATGGCCGCATGCTGGGCATCAGGGATAAATTCCTGGAAGGCGCAGTGGATGCTGTTTATGAGATTTACAAGGATGCCAGTGATTTTGGTGCTCTTGGACAGAAGATAGATTATATCAAGAAGGTCATTGCTTTGGAGGAAGACCGCTTCTCGGCAACTCTGGAGCAGGGAATAGAGCTTTTGGACGGCTATATGGCCGAAACCAAGGCAGCAGGCAGCAGCACGCTTTCCGGTGCTCTTGGCTTCAAGCTGTATGATACCTTTGGCTTTCCTTGGGAGCTGACAGAGGAAATCCTCCATGAAAATGATATGGAGCTGGACAAAGCGGCCTTTGATAAGGAAATGCAGGCGCAGCGTGACCGGGCCCGTGCTGCCCGTGCAGAGAACGAACGCTATTCCATTCCTGATCTGCAGGGCATTGATACTGCTTCCCTGAAGGTGGACAGCAAGGCTGACAAAGCTGTTATTGCGGCAATCTGGAAGGATGGCAGCCTGGTTGATGAGCTGCATGACGGTGATGAAGCAGGCATTATCCTGGATGTAACGCCGTTTTATGCCGAGGGCGGCGGACAGGCGGGCGATACAGGCTTGTTCATCGGCGAATTTGCCCGTGTGCAGGTCGCCAATGCAAAAAAACTGCCTGACGGCACTGTTTACCATGAGTGCTATGTAGAGGAAGGCCAGCTCAAAAAGGGCGACGCTGTTGCTGTCAAGCTGGATGAAGTGGAAAAGCTGGCTTCTGCCCGCAACCATACAGCAACTCATCTCCTGCAGGCTGCTTTGAAGCGTGTGGTAGGCGAGCAGGTCAACCAGGCCGGTTCTTCCGTCAATGCAGACCGCCTGCGCTTTGATTTTACCAATTTTGAGCCTGTTTCTTCCCTGCAGCTTGCTGATGTGGAGGAGCTGGTCAACAGAGAAATCCTCAAGGGCACCGATGTCGTTTTTGAGCACATGACCAAGGATGAGGCTACTGCCAAGGGTGCCATGGCACTTTTTGGCGAGAAATATGGTGATGTTGTGCGCGTTGTCAGCGTACCAGGCTTCTCTATGGAGCTGTGCGGCGGTTCCCATGTAAAGAATGTCGGACAAATCGGCATGTTCAAAATCATCAGCGAAACCGGTATAGCAGCAGGCGTGCGCCGCATTGAGGCTATCACAGGCCAGGCAGCGCTTGATTATGCCTTCGGCAAGATGCAGACCGTAGCTGAGGCTGCTTCCAGGCTGAACTGCCGTGAGGAAGAGATGCTCGCTCATGTAGATGGCATCCTGGCCCAGAACAAGTCCATGCAGCAGCAGCTCAATGCCATCCATGCCGAGCAGGCGAAGGCCGATGCCGCTGCTTTGACTGATAGTGTTCAGATGGCTGGACCTTTCCAGGTGATTGCAGCACAGGTAAACGCCAATGATATGGATGCTCTGCGTGACATGGCAGATTTGGCCTGCGGCAAGCTGGCTAAGGGAGTTGTGGTGCTGGCGTCAGTCAATGACGGCAAGGTCAGTCTGGTAGTAAAGGCTGATAAGGATGCGGTAGCAGCGGGTGCCCATGCAGGCAAAATCATCAAGGATTCTGCCAAGCTGCTGGGCGGCGGCGGCGGCGGCCGTCCTGATATGGCACAGGCAGGCGGCAAAAAGCCGGAGGGCATTCCTGATGCTTTGGCAAAGGCGGTTGAGGTTTTGACAGCCCAGGCTAAATAATTTTAGCAAATGATGTGACAATCACTTCCTGCTAGTGTAGAATAAACACTGTAGCAGGGAGTGATTTTTTATGGGTGAAAATAAAACTGTTGTCACAAATGAAATATTGGATGGAAAAGCGGCGAAGAGATTGTTTCTGGCGGTTATTATTACATCCTTCATAGGACCATTTGCGGGTGCCGGCATCAATGTGGCCATACCGCAGCTGGCTGCTGAATTTGGTGCCAGCGCTAATGAACTGAGCTGGGTCGTTTTCGGCTTTCTGCTGGGTTCCTCAATGTTCATTTTGCCAACAGGCAAGCTGGCAGATATTTTTGGTTACCGCAGAATATATACTATCGGCCTGTGGCTTTTTGCGATAACCTTTTTCTTAGGCGGTGTGGTAAATTCTGTGTTCCTTCTGAATGGACTGCGCTTTGTTCAGGGCTGTATTATGTCCCTGATTTTCGGTCCGGGCATGGCACTGCTCATATCCTCCCACTCTCCCCATGAACGGGGGAGAATAATCGGTTATTCTGCAGCGGCTACCTACAGCGGTTTGTCCCTGGGGCCGGTTATATGCGGCTTTCTTTGTGAATTGATTGGCTGGCGCAGCATATTTGCTGTGACTGGCGGGATTGTTCTCATCAGTGTTTGGCTGCTCAGCGGGATTAAGCAGGAATGGTATGGGGACAAAGGAGCTGCACTTGACATAAAGGGAAGCCTTTGCTATTTAGTGGCAGCTCCTCTTGTGCTGTGCGGCTTGTCGGAAATAACCAATAGCAGCTGGGGTGTCTGCCTTCTGGCAGCAGGTATTTTTGCCATGCTGCTGTTTGTATGGATAGAGTCCAGAGCTCAATATCCCTGCCTGGACATAAGCCTGTTTCGCGGCAATCCAGTTTTCGCCTTCAGTAATTTGGCAGCCATGCTGCATTACAGCTCAACCTTTGCGCTAAGCTTTTTGATGTCCCTTTATTTACAGGTTATATTAGGCTTTTCTGCTGCTATGGCCGGAGGAATAATTTTATTCCAGCCAAGTGTCATGGCACTGCTGTCGCCGCGGGCCGGAGCGCTTTCTGACAAAATTGCGCCAGGCAGGGTAGCCTCTGTGGGAATGGCCATTACCGCTGCAGGCCTGTGGGGGATGTCCTTTCTGACAGAAGCCACCCCGGTGTGGCTTGTCGCAGCCCTGCTGATGTGGATTGGTTTTGGCTTTGCCCTGTTTTCATCACCTAATAATAATGCTATAATGGGAGCAGTACAGCCTAAATTTTATGGTACAGCTTCCTCGCTGTTGGCAACGATGCGGCTTTTTGGCCAATCTACATCCATGGCGCTGGTAACGATGATTATGGCGATGTGCCAGGTACATTCGCTGTCCGGCTCGGATAATGCACAGCTTCTGAGCGCAATACAGACAGCCTTTATGATATTTGGTTCGATCAGCATTGCAGGTATCGTCATGTCCCTGGTAAGAAATAAAGGTAATTAGAGGGGGATTTTTTATGGTTAAAATTGCAGTTATTGGCGGTTCCGGTGTTTATGACCCGGATATGCTGGAAAATGTTCGCCAGGCAAAGGTGGAGACTCCATATGGCGAAGTAGAGCTGCAGATTGGCAGCTATGCCGGCAGGGAAACGGCTTTTTTGGCTCGGCATGGGACGAAACATTCTATTGCACCGCACAGGATAAATTACAGAGCTAATATCTATGCGCTGAAAAAACTTGGCGTCCGCAAGATTATTTCTACCACAGCCGTAGGCTCTCTGAATAAGGCCATGCAGCTTGGGGATTTTGTGCTGCCAAATCAGTTTTTGGATTTTACAACCGGCAGAGAATGTACCTTTTTTGACGGGGGAGAACGGGGCGTTGTCCATACAGATGTCACAGATCCGTACTGTCCGGAGCTGCGCAGTCAAATAGCTGAAATTGGCAGCCGACTGAACATTCATGTGATTAACGGCGGCACCTATGTATGCACCAATGGCCCCCGTTATGAAACTCCTGCGGAAATCAGGATGTATGCTATGCTGGGAGGCGATTTGGTAGGTATGACCAATGTACCGGAGGTTGTATTGGCGCAGGAGGCGGAAATGTGCTATGCGACTATTTCTATGGTCACCAATATGGCGGCAGGCATCTCCGAGCATAAGCTGACGCATCAGGAGGTCATGGATGCGATGGCTGCCAACAGTCAGAACTTCCGCAGTCTGATTATGACATTGCTGGCAGAGCTTGATCCTGATGAGGATAACTGTGAATGTGCCCATGTGCTCTCCGGTGTCGGCGGCTTCAAGCTGTAATTGCAAAGCCCGGTCAAAAGACGGCAGCTGCCTGAGGATTTTCTTGACAAGCCGGCAACATTCATGTATCATAATCAAAGTGCTTGAGCAAAGCACCTAAAACGAAATATAGACTCATCCA
>JAQUZO010000058.1 GCA_028691285.1 Anaerovibrio sp.
ATATCCCTAATGCTTTCTTCAAACGGGTAAATAATCCATCCTTCTCAAAGGCCATGAACGGCACTTCCTCACCCATGAGGCGGCGGACAATATTATCATAGGCACGGCCCGCCTGAGATTTTTCGTTGCCGACCAGCGGTTCGCCGCGATTGGCTGAAGTTACGACCATTTCATCATCCGGCACCTGACCGATACATTTGACGGAAAGGATATCATCAATATCGCTCATATCCATCATGTCTCCGCTTTCCACCATCTGAGGACGGATTCGGTTGACAATCAGGCTGATATTGTCCTTCTCAGCCCGTCCCAGCTCCCCGATGATTTTGTCGGCGTCACGCACTGCAGACACCTCAGGCATGGTAACGACAATCGCCCTATCCGCAGCAGCAATCGCCGTCTTGAACCCCTGCTCGATGCCGGCAGGACAGTCAATGATCACATAATCATACTCCTTGCGCAGCTCATCACAAAGCACCATCAGCTGGGCAGGATTGACAGCAGACTTATCTTTGATCTGGGAGGTCGGCAGCAAAAACAGATTCTGATACTTCTTGTGGCGCACCAATGCCTTCTTATATGGTATGCGTCCCTCAGTAACATCTACCAGATCATACATGATGCGGTTCTCCAATCCCAAAAGCAAATCAAGGTTCCGCAGGCCTGTATCAGTATCAATCAAAACGACGCTCTTGCCGCGCTGTGCCAGACCTACGCCTAAATTGGCAGTAGTAGTAGTCTTGCCTACACCGCCCTTGCCGGATGTAATAACCATAACCTCACTCATAAGAAAAAATCCTACCTTTCTATTGGCTCTATAATAATCTGTCCATCCTTGATATATGCCTTTTCCACATAATTGCTTTTTTCCGGCTCATCCGGCGAACGGGCAATCAAATTGGCAATCCTTATCTGCATAGGCATCAGCCTGTCTGCTACCACAAAGGCATTATAATCTCCCATTGCACCTGCATGTACGATTCCCCTGCAGGTACCACGGATATCAATGCTTCCTCCTGCTACAATCTTGGCACCGGGATTCACATTGCCGCAAATCATCACAGACCCCTGAGCCGTGATTTCTTCACCATTTCTTACAGTACGGTCAATGACAGTCATCAGCTGCTGGCCGTCAGCCTCCTGTGCACTGACATGTTCAGCAGTATTTTTCACGGCGCGTACTGCCGTCTGCTGCACAGGCTTTTCCCCCGCCATGACAGCCAAGCCCTTGTTTGTCAAAAATTCTCCCAAACCGCTTTTGACGGATTTGTTCAGGTCTGCTGCCATCAGCTGAAATTCTGTCCCCTCAGGAAAAAATTCCGGATTCTCTTCCAGTTTTTTATCCAGCTCCCTTTGGATATCAGACAGCTCTGCCGAACTGTCAACCATCAGCTGAAAGCCATTTGGCCCGCCTTTGATTTTTATTAATTCCCTTGACATATAATCCCCCTCGCAAATCACTGTCTGTTCCTGGCAGCAGCAGCTGCTCTGGCCTCTGCCTCAGCCTTTGCTTTCTGGGCAGGGTCAGGAATATGGAAGGCCGCATCCAAAATCTTCTTTCCTATCGGCACGGCAGACTGGGAGCCATAGCCTCCCTGCTCTACCAGCACTGCTACTACAATAGTAGGATTCTGGAAAGGCCCGTAGGCAACAAACCAGCCATGGTCCCGTCCATGGGGATTCTCTGCCGTACCTGTCTTGCCGGCAATCTCCACCGGGTAATCCTTGCCAAAGATAAAGGCCGCTGTACCATATTTGGTAACCTGATGCAGGCCGCTCTGCACCAGGCGTATAAAACGATCCTCGACATCCAGCTGGCTCAGCAGCTCGGGCTTGAACTGCCTGACTACATTGCCGTTGACATCAACAATCTTGTCTACCAGATACGGCTTGTATCTTTTGCCGTCAGCTGCAACCTCTCCCATGATGGATGCCGCCTGCAGCGGCGTTACCAGATTGAAGCCCTGGCCAATAGCCGCATCGAAGGTTTCCGCCAGATACCAGTCCTCCTCGAATACCCTCTCCTTATAGGCCCTGCAGGCAACCAGCCCTTCCGCCTCATAGGGCAGGTCTATATTGGTCAGCTTGCCCATACCAAACATGCGGGCATAACGCTCCAGCTGGTCAATCCCCAGGCGGTTGCCCATTTCATAGAAATAAACATTATCAGAATGAGCCATGGCTTCTTCAAAATTCAGCCAGCCCAAAGCCTCTCCCGCAGCATTTCCCTTTGGTATCAGCCAATGATGACCGGAATCAAAGATTTTCTCCTCCGGCGTCACCTTTGCCTCGGAAAGAGCTGCGGTACCGGTGATGATCTTAAAGGTGGAGCCAGGCGGATACTCACCGGTAATCGCCTTGTTGTCCATCGGATAATAAGGATTGTTATTTATTTTTGCCCAGTCCTTATCGGAGATGCCATTGACAAAAAGATTCGGGTCAAAGGCAGGTCTGCTGACAATGGCCAGCACCTCACCGGTCTGCGGATTCAGAGCCACTGCTGCCGCTGCGTGGGCTCCAATCTGCACCAGCTGCTCATCAATAGCCTTTTCTGCCGCCGCCTGAATATCAAGATCAATCGTCAGATGCAGGTCATTGCCGGGAATCGGGTTCTTTTTGCCCAGCACCTGTACCGGCTTGCCGGTGACATCCACCTCTACCTGCTCACCGCCATTGACGCCGCGAAGATACTGGTCATAAATTTTTTCCAGTCCGAATTTGCCGATGATATCGCCGCTTTTATATCCCTCATCCTTTTTCTTTTCCAGTTCGGCATCACTTATTTCACTTACATAGCCATAAGCGTGCGCCCCCTGCTCATGATAGAGATAATCACGGATAGGCAGCACCTCTACCACTACACCCGGATACAAATCCTTCTGCTCCGCAATGATGGTAGTGAGCTCCGGCCCTACATCCGTTTTGATGCGGATAGGGTCAAAGCCCACATGCACATCAATCTTTCTGTGTATTTCCTCGACAGAGATATTCAGCAGCACGGACAATCTGCTGATGACCTCCTCCGAAATAGGCTCCGTCAGAGGCAGCAGCGAAACCGTGAATCCCGGATGATTGGTCACCAATATTCTGCCGCTGCGGTCATACATGGTCCCTCTGGGTGCTACCGAAGGCACCAGTCGTATACGGTTGCCGTCCGCCAGATTTGCATAATACTCACCGTCATAAACCTGCAGATATCCCATTCTGGCAATGAGGATACCTATCACCAATATGATTATTACACTTAAGGCTTTCAGCCGCCCACTAAAAATATCCTTGTCTGACATTGAAATCTCCCAACCAGAATACACATTGTTGCCAAGCAACACAAATAATAAAAAGTGGCAGAGCAGACTGCCACAAATTTATTTTTTCTCTGACACCAGTTCATCAGCCTTGTGCACCAGGCTGTGCACAGGCCAGGCAAAAATCATATTATAAAAAAGCATCGGCAGCAGCCTGAGCTTGAGATGTGCTAAAGGATAAAAACCATAGCCAAGCAGCAGCAATACAATTTCATAAAGCAAAAATACTGATACCGTGCTGACGCAGGCGGCTGCTATCGGCAAAACGAAGCTGTCCCTCAGTACCCTGTTGGAAAAAATGCCGCAGCCAAAGCCCATCAGCATATTGGAAAAAGCATTCATGCCCAGGAAGCCGCCGGAAGCCAGGTCTTCAAACAGCCCCAGCAGAAATCCCATAAAGGCTCCCAGACGCTTTCCCTTTAAAAATGCAAAGGAAACAGTCATCAGGAGCAGCAGATCCGGACCTGTGCCGCGATAGAACACCAACGGCAGGAAAGAGGTCTCCAGCACATACAACGCCACGGACAGCATCATCCAGCACAAAAAAATCTTCATGGCCGCCTGCCCTCTGTCCCAGCCGCATCTGCGCCAACAAAATTGCCGTCCCTGTCGGTTTCCGTGCCAGGTGTCTGAACCGGCGGCTTCAGGGCCGCAGCCGGTGCCTCACGAACCGCTGTAACAATCATCACATCCTCCAGCTTCTGAAAATCAACCGCCGTCTCCAACGCCGCAATCTCCAAAAGCCCTCCTCCGTCATCCTTCAGGGACTTGACTGTGCCTACAGCAATGCCCTTGGGGAAAATACCGCCGAAGCCGGAGGTTATGATAGTATCTCCCTCTACCACATCAGCGTTCCTGGGAATGTTGATCATATTTGGCGTCATGGCATCCTCTATGCTGCCCTGCACAATGCCGGCAACTCTCGACTCAGCCCGCTGCACCAAGGTTCCCACAGAACAGCGCGGGTCCAGGATAAGCTGTACCTTGGACGCATTCGGTGACACCTCTGTCACCACTCCTACCAGTCCTTTTTCGGTAACTACAGGCATATTTCTGGCAATGCCGTCATCGCTGCCGCGGCTCACCACAATCATGCTGGTCCAGGCAGACTGCTCACGGCCTATGACCTGAGCTGCCGTCATATCAAACCAGCCCGTTGCCTGCTTGTACCCCAGGAGCTTTCTGAGGCGCTCGTTCTCTGCCGCATATTCAGCAGCAGTCAGGTTCTGCTGCCTGAGCTGCACTACCTCATTTTTCAGCATCTCATTCTGATAGTAGGCAGATACCATCTCCCATACAGCAGAAGTCGCTCCATTGATCTGGCTGCCTGCCCAGGATACTGCCCGCTGAAAGGGAGCCAGCGCACCGGAAACTGCCGTACTGCTCAAGGGAGCCGTAAACCTGCCTCTGGCTGCAAAAAATATGATCACGAAGATACTGACTGCCACAAAAATCAGCAGCCAAACCGTTCGCTGTGAATTTTTATCACGCCGTACCCTGCTCATTTTATCTCAACTTCTTCGTGGTCATCACAACACGCTTCAAAAGCTCGATATTTTCCAAGGAGCGTCCGGTGCCCTCTCCGACACAGGAAAGCGCATCCTCAGAAACCAGTACAGGCATACCTGTCTCCCGGCTCAGCAGCTTGTCCAGGCTGTTCAGCAGAGAACCGCCGCCTGTCATCATGATGCCATGATCCATGACATCCGCAGCCAGCTCAGGCGGAGTCTTCTCCAAAGTGCTCTTCACTGCATCGACAATCTTCTTGACCGGCTCACTGAGCGCAATGCATATCTCACTTGCCTTGATCTTGATGGTCTTAGGCAGGCCGCTGACCAAATCACGCCCGCGGATATCCATGGTCTTGTCCTGCGCCGTATTGGCAATCGCAGTACCGATATTGATCTTGATTTCCTCAGCCGTACGCTCACCGATCAGCAGATTGTATTCACGCTTGATATACTGGATGATGGAAGAATCCATCTCATCACCGCCAATGCGGATGGAGCAGCTTGTAACGATGCCTCCCAGAGAGATGACCGCAATTTCCGTAGTACCGCCGCCGATATCGACCACCATGGAGCCGGTAGCCTCCTCGACAGGCAGACCTGCACCAATCGCAGCAGCCATAGGCTCCTCGATGAGATATGCCTCACGGGCACCAGCCTGCTGGGCCGCATCGATAACAGCCCGCTTTTCAACCTCGGTAACGCCGGAAGGTACACCCACTACAACGCGTGGACGCACAAAAGACTTGGTATTCATCGCCTTGCGGATGAAGTACTTCAGCATGGCCTGGGTCACATCAAAATCGGCAATAACACCGTCCTTCATCGGACGAATAGCCACGATGCTGCCCGGTGTACGCCCAATCATGCGCTTTGCCTCATCACCAACAGCCAGAACATCCCCGGTATCACTCTTTATTGCTACAACAGACGGTTCACGGAGGACAATCCCCTTGCCCTTAATGTGAACCAGCGTATTTGCTGTTCCTAAATCAATTCCCATATCGTGGGACAACCCACCAAAAATATTCCACATGTTAAAACTTACTCCCTTCACGATATAACCAGTACTATAAAATAGATATAGTAACCTTTATTTTATCACACCTTTTTCTTTAAGGGAAATATAATTCTCATTTCCTAAAATAATATGATCCAGAACCGGTACATCCATCAGCCGGCCGGCCTCAACAAGACGCCTGGTAGTGGCAATATCCTCCCTGCTGGGCGTTGGATCGCCGCTGGGATGGTTGTGTACCAGAATCATCGCTGCAGCCGTCTGCTGTAAAGCAGCCCTGAACACCTCTCTGGGATGTACCACCGAAGCGGTCAGGCTGCCAATGGAAATCACAGGCATTGATAAAATATGATTTTTTACATTCATTAAAATAACCGCAAAATGCTCCCGCTGTTCATATCTGAATCTGGGCATCGCATATTCTGCGGCATCATCCGGACAGGTAATCACAGCCTTCTGGCGCGCAGTACGGCCGGACAGCCTCTTGCCCAGCTCCACTGCAGCCATGATGACTGCAGCCTTGGCTTCACCTATCCCCTTCATTTGCTTCAGCTCTCCTGCCGAAATATTCAGCAGGGCAAAAATACCATCCTCCCGGCAGTTGCTCAGGATGTCCTGGGCCATCTGCACGGCAGACTTCTCTCTGAAACCGCTGCACAGCAAAATAGCCAAAAGCTCTGCATTGCTTAAAAATCCCGGACCCACAGCCCACAGCCGTTCCCGCGGCCGTTCATCAGCTGGAAGCTCCTTCACCATTGCCATATAAATCAATCCCCGCTTTCCGGGCAAGACCATCAAGACAATGAAGCGGCAAACCTACGACATTAGAATAAGAACCTCTGATTTTTTCAATAAATACAGCCGCCCGTCCCTGAATACCATAAGCACCAGCTTTGTCAGCAGGCTCGCCGGTTTCGATATAACGGGTAATCTCGGCCATAGAAAGCGGGGCAAAAGTTACCTCCGTCGTCTCCCATGCCTGCCAAAGCTGCCCCTTCCAGGCAAAGGCCATACCAGTAGTCACCTGATGTGTCCTGCCCGAAAGCAGCAAAAGCATTTCTCTGGCATGCTCCTTATCCCTGGGCTTACCATAAATATTTTCATCAAGGCTCACCACCGTGTCAGCACCCAGCACCGGCATGTCCGGATATCTGTCTGCCACAGCCTCAGCCTTCAGACGCGCATTCTTCAATACCAGCTCCGCAGGAGCCATCTCCTGCCCGCCAGCCTCCTCAGCGGCACTCACCGCTACCTGGAAATGACAGCCAATCTGCTCCAAAAGCTCTTTCCTTCTGGGTGAAGCAGACGCCAAAATAAACATTCTCCGACCTTCCTTCTCAATCAGGTATGCTTAAAAATCCAAACCGCTGCCACGACACCTATAATACTCATCAGATTCGGTGAAAAGGCAAGACCCAAGGTCAGCTTGATTACATACAGATCAAGCACCGACGGTACAATATCCAGTACCGGATATGGATTCTTCAAATAAGGCATCAGACTGCTCAGAGCTTCCACACTGGAAAGCAGCTCGCCTAACAGACCACCCAATACCGCACCTATTACTATATATATCACCAAGGTGCCATAGCTTTTGCTTATTGTTCTCACATCCCCAGCCTCCCCATTCATTATGGCATTGCAGCCATACAAAATCCCTTCTAACATAATAAAAGACTCCGAGTAAAAAATCAAGTCACTCAGAGTCTTATTTTTGTTTATGCCTTGGTTTGTTCCTTGGCTTTTTTACCGGACGCAAAGCACGGCAGGACCATCAGCATCTTACCTGTCAGATAGCTTGCCAGGAGGGACAGAATGCTTACCGCAGCATACTTTGCATACGCCGGCAGCTCAATGCCCAAAAATCCCCAGGCAATCAGCATGACAAGCCCCATGTGCGTATAGTACATGTTGTAGCTGTTGGCGGCCAATTCCCCCAAAAAGCCATTGGTATAATCCAGCTTGGACTGAAAAATCGCCAGCAGGCCAAAGACGGCAGACAGCAGAAACAGCACATGGATGGCTGACCTGACCAGCATATATGTCTCAGAGCTGCCGGCAGTCTGCGCGCCGAACATCGTATAAAAGACATAGGCTATGCCCGTAACGATAAAGGCAGGCAGCCATTTGGCAGAATCTGCCCGGTAACCGCCCTCCACAAACCACTGATGCCGCCAGGCGTAGGCTCCCAAAAAGAAATACAGCGGATAAAAAGCGATGCGTGTCGGCTGATATACCAGTACCGGCCAGATAAAGGTCCACAAATCATTATTGCCTCCGGTATAAAAATACGCCCCGGCAGTGCATACATAACAAAGAGCGGCAAAACCAACAAACAGCTTGGCACCGGGCAGAGAAATCGGCTGACGCTCCCTGAAGCCCGGGCGCAGCCTGCAGAATATGAACAAAGCGGCATACAGGTATGTCAGCATCCCCAGAAACCAATACTGTACATGGCTGAAGCACGGCCCGAAAAGAAACAGCTTGAACAGATAGTCATTGACATAATCCATAGGAATCCCACGGGAAGCGAACATGATAAAGGTAATCGGCGGCGCAAAGAGAACAACGCCTGCAATCCACGGAACAATGATGCGCACCAGCTTATTTTTCCAAAACTGCATCGCCGTCTGCTTCGACAGAGACATCAGCCCGAAATAACCGGAAACAAAGAACATGACCGGCATAATAAAAATATCTGCCCACATCACAAACACCGTAAAGGAAAACTGAGGATCGGCCTTATCAACCGTATACCACCATTCAGGTGCATAAGCCATGTAGCAGAGCGCCACATGAAAGACAATCATCAGGCAGACCGTAAATGCCTTGAGATTGTCCAGGAAAAATATCCGTCTTTTCTTTTCTGCCATCTTAACATCCCCTATATTTTTTATAATAAATTATTTTTTCTGCCGTTTCTCATAAATCACGAACCCCACGATCAGCACCGCAGCCAGCACCAGCGAAAAAACCAGCCTGTGAGGATTTTCACTGGCTGTAACAGCATCGTGCCCTATCATGGCCTCAATGGCTGTAGACGGCAGCTTGCCTATCAGCGCTGCCAGCGTAAAATCCCTGAAGGACATCTTGCTGACCGCTCCCAGGGCATTCAGCAGCCCTGACGGAAGATAGGGAATCACACGGGCAACCAGCATCACCCTGAATCCACTGCGTCCGCTGAAATCATCGATTTTCTGCAGGGATTTGTATTTTGCGATTACCTCCTCGGCTGCATCGCGAAACAAAAAACGCAGCAGGACAAAGCTCAGCGCCACCCCCACCGTCTCAGCAATCCATGCCAGCAGGATGCCTGGAACGATACCGAAGATCAAGGCATTGGCCGTGGAAAAAATCATGGCCGGCGGAAAGCCGACTGCATTGAAAAACAGTACAAGGAAAAAACTGAACACCATGGCCCAGGAGCCAAAGGAATTGATATATGCTGCTATCCTGTGCATATCTCCGCTCAGGCATACATCCCAGAATTCTCCCCAAAACGACGGATTGAGCACATATACTATCCCGAAAAGCAGGCAGATGCCGGCGACTGCTCCTGCTTTAATCTGCCAGGCAGATTTTGACATTCTCATAGGCATTTATCTCCTAACTCAAAAATACACAAATAATGCTTATTATAGCACAAGGTCAAAGCCTCTGTCTCTAAAGGAGAAAAACTTTGCCCCAGTCAGCCGGAAATTGCCGTGTGGCACAATATGTAAATTCAATACCTATCAATAATAAACAATTCGCTTAATCCGCCCAAATTTGACACATTTCCTCCCCTATGATAAAATTAACTATCTTTGGACAAAAGGAGAGTGTATTTGTGAGATTGAAAAAGCTCAGTTTATGTATTCTGTCAGGCTTATTGCTGCTGCTTATGACCTCCCCTGTGTTTGCCGGCGGCAGAACAGTACAAGCCGGAGACACAGGTCAATATGTCAAAGAGGTTCAGGCCCTGCTGCAGGAAAAGGGCTACTACACCAATGAAATCAGCGGACAGTGTGACGAAGCAACTGTGGAAGCCATCAAAGCTTTCCAGCGCGCCCATCATCTGGAGATCGACGGCATTGCAGGCCCTCAGACCCTGAGCAGGCTGCGTTCCCTTGCACAGGCAGGTTTGGATTTGAGCCATGCCAGGGTTGTGACAGTAAATGCCTACGCCTACAGTCCTCAGGACCCGGGCATGGGGAAATATACGGCCTCAGGAACGCCTCTCAGACGGGGCGTCATTGCTGTGGATCCAAATTTCATTCCCATCGGTACAAGGGTCTATATTCCGGATTACGGTGAAGCCGTAGCAGAAGACATCGGCTGGAACATCCAGGGCAATACCATTGATATCGCCTTTGA
>JAQUZO010000059.1 GCA_028691285.1 Anaerovibrio sp.
TAAAGCACAGATTGCTGGCGAGGTTAAGGATTTCGATCCGGCTGATTACATGGATAAAAAGGAGTCCAAGCGTGTTGACCGTTACGCTCAGTTCGCTGTGGCTGCTGCCAAGATGGCTATTGAGGATTCCGGGCTTGACCTGGAGTCTGAGAACCGTGAGAGAATCGGCACTTATGTGGGAAGCGGCATCGGCGGTATTGAAACCATGCACAGCCAGTATGAGAAGCTCTTTGACAAGGGACCTTCCCGTATTAGTCCGTTCTTTATTCCTATGATGATTGGCAATATGGCGGCCGGTCAGGTTTCCATCACCTTTGGGCTCAGAGGGCCGAGCAGCTGTGTGGTTACAGCCTGCGCTACCGGTACCAATAACATCGGCGACGCTTTCCGCGTTATCCAGCGCGGTGAAGCCGATGTAATGCTGGCCGGCGGTACAGAGGCAAGTGTTTCTCCGGCTGCTGTTGCAGGCTTCTGCGCTATGAAGGCTCTTTGCAGCGATCACAATGATGATCCAAAGGCAGCGTCCCGTCCATTTGATGCGAACCGCAGTGGCTTTGTCATGGGCGAGGGCTCAGGTATTGTGGTACTTGAAACCCTGGAGCATGCAGAGAAGCGTGGTGCTCATATTTATGCAGAGGTTGTAGGCTATGGCTCCAATTCGGATGCTTATCATATTACCAGCCCTGCTCCGCATGGAGAGATGCAGGCGAAGTGCATGGCGGCAGCTTTGCAGGATGCCGGCCTGGCTCCTGCTGAGGTCGATTATGTAAACGCTCATGGTACCTCTACCCAGATGAATGATCAGGGTGAAACAGAGGCCATCAAGACTGTTTGGGGCGATGCAGCAAAGGATGTTTCCGTAAGCTCCATCAAGTCCATGACCGGGCATCTGCTGGGCGCTGCCGGTGGCGTTGAAGCCATTGCCACGGCGCTGGCTGTCGAGAATGATATGCTGCCTCCTACTATCAATTATGAGACTCCGGAGGAGGGCATGGATCTGGATTATGTGCCTAACAAGGCAAAAGCGAAGACAGTCCGTGCAGCCATTTCCAACAATTTTGGTTTTGGCGGCCATAATGCTTGTCTGGTATTGAAGAAATTTACAAAATAATTGCAGAGAATAAGGAAATGAATCAGAGTTGAAGTGTTTTATTATGAATGATCGAGTTAATGATCGGATTACGGCCGATCGCCGCCGCAGACTTGAGGAGCTGTCCAAGCGTTTGGGGGTGTCCTTTCGCCATGTGGGCTGGCTGCATCAGGCTTTGACCCATACCTCTTACGCCAACGAATCAAGGGTAAAGGTGGAGCATAATGAGCGCTTGGAATTCTTGGGAGATGCGGTGCTGGAGCTTGCTATCAGCACCTATCTTTTCAATCATTTTCCTGGACTTCCTGAGGGTGATCTGACAAAGGCAAGGGCCGCAGTGGTTTGTGAAGCCAGTCTGTCCAGCCGGGCAGCAGAGTTGCATTTGGGAGATTATCTCCTGTTGGGACATGGAGAGCAGACATCTGGAGGCAGGAGGCGTTCCTCTATCCTGGAGGATGCGTTTGAATCAGTCATTGGTGCTATTTATATGGACCAGGGCTGGGAAAAGGCTCAGGGCTATGTTATCAGGCAGCTGGAGGAGCATCTGCAGCGGGTTGAGGATGGCAGCACGAAGGTAAGAGATTACAAGACCATGCTGCAGGAATTGGTGCAGCGGCGCTCGGACAGCCACATCAGCTATGAACTGTTGTGTGCCAGCGGTCCTGATCATGCCAAGATGTTCGAGTTTTCTGTGAAGCTCAACGATGAGGTTTTGGGAACAGGCAAGGGTCCAAGTAAAAAGGCAGCAGAGCAGCAGGCAGCGCGCCAGGCTCTGGAAATTTTAAATAATACTCATAAAAAAGAAGCGTAAAGGCTTCTTTTTTTGTATAATGAAACGGTGAGCGGCTTTATTTGATGAAATAAGCTGCACTGCTGCCTGAGAAGTTTGCTCTAACAGAAGCTGCAGATATGTTTTTTTAGCTGCCGTTTGTTGTCAGTGAGAGAAAAGAGGATTTTTATGAGGAAATTGATTATGCTGGGTACCGGTAATGCCATGGTAACAAAGATTTTTAACACCTGCTTTTTGATTGAGCTGCCGGATGGAGAGCTGTTCATGACTGATGCTGGAGGCGGCAACGGGATTTTGCGCCAGATGGAGCTGGCAGGTGCAGATTATCAAAAGCTTCATTATATGTTTGTAACTCACGGCCATACAGATCATATTCTGGGCGTGGTCTGGATCATGAGAAAAATAGCCTCCCTGATGAATACTGGAAAATATCACGGACAGCTGCATATCTACTGTCATGATATAGCCAAGGACATGCTGGAAAAAATGTGCGCCATGATGCTGAAAAAAAAGGATCTGGCTAATATAGGCAAGGATATCCTGCTTCATGAGGTCAAGGACGGTGAGGCAGTGGAGCTGCCGCAGCTTACGCTGCATACCTTTGATATTTTTTCGACCAAGGCAAAGCAGTTCGGCTACCAGGCTGTTTTTAAAGAGGATGGCACCGTGCTGACCTGTTTGGGAGACGAGCCGTATAATCCTGAATGTGAGAAATATGCCAAAGGAGCAGACTGGCTGCTTTCTGAGGCCTTCTGCAAATATGATGACCGGGAGCGATTCAAGCCCTATGAGAAAAATCACAGCACTTCCAAGGAAGCCGGAGAGCTGGCAGCAAAGCTGGGAGTGAAGAATGTGGTGCTTTATCACACGGAGGACAAGACCCTGGCAACCCGCAAGAAAGAATATGGAGCAGAATGCAGCAGATATTTTTCCGGCAGGGTATTTGTTCCGGAGGATTTGGAAGTCATTGCTTTTTAGATTATTTTCATAATTGAGTATTATACTGTAGATTAGGCTGATTAATCCTGCATATATATGCGTTGACTTTTACGGATAGTCCATGTATCATGTAGGAGGTATAGTTTCTGTCTTGATATATACATATAAGGGAGTTTAGGAGGTATGTAGAGTTGTTATCTAAAAAAGGAAAGCTGGCAGCAGCGGCAGTCGTTGCCGTAATTGCTGTTGCTGTAGGGGTCATATATGGAGGCTTTGGCGGTCAGCAGGCGAAAAAGATGGCGTCTGGGGTCCAGGTAAAGGCCATGAATGTCCTCGTGCAGGATACACCGGTGACTTTGGAATATGCAGGCTCTGTAAAGGGCAAAAATGAGGTTAGGGTACAGCCTCGTGTTTCTGGTACAGTGACAGCAAAGTACATCAAGGGCGGACAGTATGTAACTGCCGGCCAGGCTTTGTACAAGCTGGATGACCGCAGCTATCAGGCTGCATTGCTGCAGGCCCAGGCAAATCTTGCCCAGGCCCAGGCAAATTACAATAATTCGCTGATTGATTTGCAGCGCAATGAGCAGCTGTTGGCATCAGCGGCTGTTTCTGAACAGACTGTGACCACCATGCGTGCACAGGTTGCTGCTCAGCAGGCAAATGTGAATGCCATGGCGGCACTGGTGCAGCAGGCACAGAAGAATGTGGATGATACAGTAGTCTATGCACCGATGAGCGGCAAGCTAGCTGTGGACGATGTGGCAGAGGGAACCTATGCTGCAGCTGGCAATACCGTGCTGGTGACTATTGGTTCAAGCAATCCGATATTCGTGCAGTTCAGCATCAGTGAAAATGAATATCTGAAATATGTTGGCGCTAATATCACTCCTGGTCAGGCTCTGCCGAACAAGAGCATTACCATTACTCTGAGTGACGGTTCTGAATATCCTATAGAAGGCAGTATTGTAGAGGTAGACCGTGCCATGCAGGATAATTCCGGTTCTCTGATTGTGAAGGCACAGTTTGAAAATCCTCAGGGAATACTGGTTCCGGGAATGTTTGCCCGTGCCAAGCTGGTAGGAGACACCCTGAAGGGGGCAAAGCTGATACCGGAGCGTGCTGTACAGCAGCTTTTGGGCAAGTCCTTTGTTATGCTCGTGGGTGAGGACGGCAAGTCCAAGGCTGTTAATGTAGAGCTGGGTACAAAGCTTGGCAGCTATTATGTAGTTGAAAAGGGTCTGACCGGCAATGAGCAGGTTATTGTAGAAGGCCTGACTTCCCTGACTGAGGGAATGGATCTGGCTGTTACACCTGTCAAGCCGGAGGACATGGGCTTCTCTCTGACTACAAGCAATTTATAAGGAGGCGTCCACTTGTCTAAGTTTTTTATACATAGACCGATATTTGCAATCGTAATTTCTTTGCTGATTGTAATTATTGGTGTGTTGGCGGCCTTCCAGCTGCCAATAGCGCAGTATCCGCAGATTTCTCCGCCTACTGTTTCTGTCAGCACCACCTATGTCGGGGCCAATGCCAAGACGGTCAACGAAACAGTGGCACAGGTCATTGAGCAGCAGGTCAATGGTACTCAGGGCATGGATTATATGTCCTCTACCTCCTCTGACTCTGGCCGCTACAGCCTGAGTGTAGTATTCTCCCTTGGCACTGACGGTGACATGGATGCAGTAAAGGTGCAGAACAATGTGGCAATTGCCAATGCCAGCCTGCCTGATTCTGTCAAGACCATGGGTGTTACTACCAGTAAATCATCAGATGATATGGCAATGATGATTGCCATGTATTCACCAAACAAGACCTATGATCGTGTTTGGATGAAAAATTATGCAGATATTTATCTGCTGGACAAAATCAAGCGTGTAGATGGTGTGGGTTCTGTACAGGTATTTGGTGCTGACCATGCCATGCGTATCTGGGTAAATCCTGCCAAGATGGCAGAGATGAATATTACCTCTGCTGATATTGTTTCAGCAATCAATGAACAGAATATTCAGGCACCTGCCGGCAGCGTAGGCGCACCGCCTGTAGCTGAGGCGCAGGAAAAGCAGGCCACCGGCAAGATTGACGGCCGACTGACTACGCCTGAGGAATTCGGCAATATTATCTTGAAGGCGACAACTGACGGTCAGTATGTGCGCATCAAGGATATTGCGCGGGTCGAAACAGGTGCGGAGGATTATAACTTCGGCACCAGCTACAATGGCATGGAGGCACTGGGCTTTGGTATCCAGCTGACCAGTGATGCCAATGCCATGACTACGGTTGGCGAAATCAAGAGCATCATGAAGGAGGTCGAAAAAGACTATCCGCCTGATTTGAAGGCAGAGCAGATTGTCGACAGCACCAAATTCATCAGTGCATCTATCACAGAGGTGGTACATACCTTTATAGAGGCACTGCTGCTGGTAGTGCTGGTAGTATTCGTGTTTTTGCAGAATTGGCGTGCGACGCTGATTCCTCTGCTGGCAGTGCCTGTTTCTCTGATAGGTACCTTCATCGCCTTTACCTTCCTTGGCTTCTCCATCAATACGCTTACCTTGTTTGCGATGGTATTGGCGATTGGCCTGGTTGTAGATGATGCGATAGTTGTTATTGAGAATGTTGAGGCTCACATGTCCAAGGGGCTTTCCCCTGTTGACGCTACCGAGCGTGCTATGGACGAGGTTCAGGGGCCGGTTGTGGCGATTGCCTTTGTTTTGGCGGCGGTATTTGTGCCGGTTGCCTTCCTGGGCGGCATGATGGGTGTGCTGTATCGGCAGTTTGCCCTGACCATCGCTATTTCCATGGCGCTTTCTGCCTTTGTGGCTCTTACTCTTACGCCTGCACTGTGTGCGACTATTTTAAAGCCGCATGAGAAAAAGGATGATGAGGGTGTATTGGGGCGTTTCTTTGCCTGGTTCAACCAGAGCTTCAATACGATGCGTCTCAAGTATCAGGGCGTAGTGGGCTGGTTCATCGGACATATCAAGGTTGCTCTGGTGTTTATCCTTATCGTATGCGGTCTGACAGGTCTGCTGTATAAGGTAGTGCCTTCTACCTTTGTACCGAATGAGGACCAGGGTTATTATGTAGTAGCAGTTAATCTGCCGGAGGGTGCTTCACTTAATCAGACTGAAAAGGTCGTGGCCAAGCTGAATGATGCACTCAGGCAGGTTGACGGCGTTGAGGCTGTCCTGGGCATTCCTGGCTTTGATGTCATGTCCTTCAGCGGCAAGTCCAGTGCGGCAGCAATGTTTGTGGGATTGGATGCCTGGACGGACAGAACTACGGCAGATACCCAGATCAATGCGATTATTAACAAGACCTTTGGCATCGGTGCAATGGTAGCGCCTGAAGCCAGGGTAATCGCTTTCAACATGCCGGCACTGCCTGGTCTGGGAACAGTCGGCGGTTGGCAGATGGAGCTGCAGGATCTTTCCGGACATACGGATCAGGAGCTGGACGAAATCAGCAAGAAGATTTTGGCAGCAGCTAGTCAGCGGCCGGAGCTGCAGGGTACACGCTCAACCTTCAGCATCAATTCTCCTATTTATCAGTATGAGATAGACAGGGAGAAGATAAAGTCTATGGGCGTCAACATGGCGGATGTATTCACTGCCATGCAGGTATTCTACGGCGGCAACCAGGTCAATGACTTCAACGAATTTGGGCGTACCTACAAGGTTGTTGTACAGGCAGATGAAAGCTTCCGAAGCAATGTGGATAACATGCGCTTCATGTATGTACGCAGCAATACAGGCGTCAATGTACCGCTGGATTCGCTGCTGAAGCCAACTGAAACTACTGGTGCAAGCAATATCAGTCGTTTCAACGCGTCCCGTGCCGTCAGCATTCAGGGCAATGCTGCCAGCGGCTATTCCTCAGGTGAGGCGATGGCGGCCATTGAGAGCGTGGTCAAGGAAGTAGCACCGGAGGGCTTCGGTATCGAGTGGTCCGGTCAGGCTCGTGAGGAACAGAAGAGCAGCAGCTCTACCGGACAGGTTTTGGCTTTGGCCTTTGTGTTCGTATTCCTTTGCCTGGCGGCTCTTTACGAGAGCTGGAGCGTGCCGTTTGCGGTACTGCTCTCTGTGCCTGTAGGTATTTTTGGTTCACTGTTCTCTGAGTATTTCCTGTCTATTGTACAGGCTTTGGACGGCGTGCCGAATGCAGGTCTGCAGAACAGCGTATATATGCAGATTGGTGTCATCATGATTATCGGTCTGGCAGCTAAAAACGCTATCCTGATTGTGGAATTTGCCAAGATTCGTGTAGATGCCGGCATGAATCCGCTGAAGGCGGCTATTGAGGCGGCAGGACTGCGACTGCGTCCTATCCTTATGACTTCCTTCGCGTTCATCATTGGCTGTCTGCCATTGGCTACCGCAACAGGCGCTGGTGCAGCAGCCCGTAATGGTATGGGTGTTGCCGTAGTGGGTGGTATGCTGTTTGCAACGGCTCTGGCAATCTTCATTATCCCGGCATTTTATGTCATGACTGAATATATATCCAAGACTTTTGGTATTCGAAAGACTGAGAAGAAGAAAACTCCGACTGACTACATGTAAGCATCAGTTGGAATAAGGTCTGAAATACGGCGGAGAGTGCATCTTCGCTGTATTTTTTTATGCTGTTTTTCAGCTTTGTTATTATATATATATCGAACAAAAAGCACAAAATACCGCAAATATATCTTGCCTAAAAAACTTTTGTTTGTTATAATATCGGTATAAAAGTTATTTGTCAGTAAGGAGATTTGATAGATGGATAAGGATAAAGAGGAATCCCTTAAAAATGCGATGAAGCAGATAGAGAAGGATTACGGCAAGGGGGCCATCATGCGGCTGGGAGATGCAGCAGCCAACATGAATGTAGAGGTTATTTCCACCGGTATCCTGCCGCTGGATATTGCACTGGGAGTAGGAGGCATACCAAGAGGGCGTATCATCGAAATTTATGGGCCTGAGTCCTCCGGCAAGACTACCGTGACCCTGCACATGATTGCGGAAGCGCAGCGGCAGGGCGGTGTGGCGGCATTTATTGATGCAGAGCATGCGATGGATCCTGTTTATGCCAAAAATTTGGGCGTAGATATTGACAATCTGCTGATTTCTCAGCCGGATACCGGTGAACAGGCATTGGAGATTGTGGAGGCACTGGTGCGCAGCGGTGCTATAGACATTATCGTTGTGGATTCGGTAGCTGCTCTCGTACCTCGTGCGGAGATTGAGGGCGACATGGGTGATGCACATGTCGGTCTGCTGGCGCGTTTGATGAGCCAGGCCATGCGCAAGCTGACAGGCATTATCAGCAAGTCCCGCACGACGGCAATCTTTATCAACCAGATTCGCGAAAAGGTCGGCACCATGTACGGCAACCCGGAAACGACTACAGGCGGCCGTGCCTTGAAGTTTTATTCCTCTGTCCGTCTGGATGTACGCAAGTTTGATGTAGTCAAGCAGGGAACCTCGATTTTGGGCAACAGGACCAAGGTCAAGGTAGTAAAGAATAAAGTGGCACCGCCGTTCAAGGTCGCCGAGTTTGACATCATGTACGGTGAGGGCGTTTCCAAGGAGAGCAGTGTCATAGATATTGCGGCTGATCTGGAAATCCTCAACAAGAGTGGTTCCTGGTACTCTTATAATGGCAACCGACTGGGCCAGGGCAAGGATACGGTTAAGGATATTCTCCGCGGCCAGCCTGAGCTGATGGCAGAAATTGAAGGCAAGCTGTACGAAATGCTCAGGGATGAGGCCGTTATACAGCGTTTGGCGGCACCAACCAAAAAGAGCAGAGGCTCTGATGATTGATGGCAGAGGACATGAGCTTCCTGGCTGAGGCTGTACAGGATGATGCTGTCCAGGCTCTTCAGAAACGCCGCCGCAGGGTAAAGCCAAGGCCATCCTGCAAGGCAAAGGCAGTGGAGCTTTTAGCCCGCAGCGATCAAAGCATCCGCCGCCTGACGGAGAAGCTGCGCCGCAAGGAGTATTCTCAGACGGAGATAGAGGAGACCGTGCGGTGGCTGCAGGATAAACGCTTTCTCCAGGAGGAGGAGGGCTGTCAGAGGCGGTTTGAATTCATGTATGGTGAAAGCTGCTACAGCCTGCGGCAGATTGTTGCCAAGCTGCAGCAGCAGGGATATGCCAGGGATTTGATAAGCAGCTTTGTGCCGGAGGATACTGCGGAGAGAGAGTACCAGGCAGCACTGCAGGTAATCCGCCGTAAATACAAGCCTGGTGCAGACAGACAAAAAATATATCAGCATCTTTGCATGAAGGGCTTCGGCTATGATACTGCCAGGAATGCGGCAGAGGATTGTATTGCAGAATGGGAAGCTGAGGATATCTAGAATAGGATTTCAAACGCCAGGAGCACTGCCTTTTGGCGTTTATTTTTTTGGTTTCCTATGATATAATGTTCATGAGTATTGAATATAAGAGCCATGAGGAGGAATATAAACAGTGACTAACGAAATGATTATTGTCCTGGACTTTGGCGGTCAGTATAATCAGCTGATTGCACGCCGCATTCGTGAATGCAATGTATATTGCGAGGTACATCCAAATACCCTCAGCCTGGATAAAATCAAAGCTATGAAGAACCTCAAGGGCATCATTTTCACCGGTGGCCCTAACAGTGTATATACATCGGATTCCGCTACTATCAGCACAGAGGTGTTCAAGCTGGGCGTGCCTGTATTGGGCATCTGCTATGGCTCTCAGCTTATGGCACATCTGCTGGGGGGCAGGGTAGAGACTGCCCCGGTCAGCGAATACGGCAAGACAGAGGTAAGCATAAAGGATACTGATTCCAAGCTTTTTGCTGATGTATCGACGGAAACTGTCTGCTGGATGAGTCATACGGATTATATTTCTCAGGCGCCTGAGGATTTTACCATTACGGCAAATACGCCTGTATGCCCTGTAGCAGCCATGGAGAATGCTGCTGCGGGCTTGTATGCAGTGCAGTTCCATCCAGAGGTGCTGCATACCGTTGAGGGCACTAAAATGCTCAGCAATTTTGTCTACAAGGTTTGTCAGTGCACGGGAGACTGGCGGATGGATTCCTTTGTGGAGACCACTGTTCAGCAGCTCAGGGAAAAGATTGGCAGCGGCAAGGCATTGTGTGCATTGTCGGGCGG